>JALYLC010000052.1 GCA_030774435.1 Actinomycetota bacterium | reverse complement strand
CCTCCGCGATGCGGATCGCCTCGGGCCGCTCCGCGACCAGATCGGTCTCGGTGATCTCGCTCGCCAGCAGCACGCGGTTGCGGCCTCGGCGCTTGGCGGCGTAGAGGGCGCGATCGGCCTGCTCGACGAGCGTGTCGAGGCTGGCTCCGGGAGTCAAGGGCGTGACGCCGCCCGAGACCTCCACGGTGAGGGATTCGCCGTCGACGACGATCGGCGCGTGGTCGATCGCGTGCTGCAGCTCGACGGCCCTGCGCGCGAGCTCGGCCTCGTCTCCGATCTCGCGCAGCAGCACGGCGAACTCCTCGCCGCCCCAGCGCGCGACGCAATCGTCCGCTCTCACGGCAGCGCGCAGACGGCGGGCGACCTCGACGAGCACGCGATCGCCGGCGCCATGCCCGAGAGCGTCGTTGATCTGCTTGAAGTGGTCGAGGTCGAGCAACACGAGGCCGCCGGCGTGCCCGGCCTCGAGCGCCAGGGCGACGTGCTCGCTGAGCGCGAGCCGGTTGTGCGCGCCGGTGACGATATCGGTCCGCGCCTGCTGCTCGGCTTGCATGCGCAGCTGGCGCAGCTCGGCGTTGGCACTGCGCAGCTGGTCGACGCTCGACTGCAGTCGCCGCTCGAGCTGACGGCGATCGCTGACGTCGAGCACGAGGCCCAGGCGGACGTTGCGACCGTCGCCCGTGTCGTACGGGACGTTGCGATCGAGCACCCAGCGCTCGATGCCGTCGTAGCCCACGAGGCGGTAGGAGGCCTCGAACTGCGTCCCTTTCGCGGCGGTCTCGGCCTGCAGGTCGAGGAATTCGGCCTTGTCGTCGGCGTGGATCAGGTCGACCCACTCGCCGCGCGACTCGCCTCCGCCGGGCGCGACCCCGCCCGTGAAGCGCTCGCGGTTGGGGCTGGCGCTGACGGTGTGCCAGGCGCCGTGCTCGTCCTTCTCGACGACGTAGACGTAGGCGTCCACGGCCTTGAGCACATGCTCGAGCTTGGCCTCGCTGGCCGCGAGCGCAGCAGCGGCGGCACGGCTCGAGGAGATGTCGGTTGCGATCCCGATGACCTCGATCGCGCCGCCGGGGAGCTCCTGGCTCTTGGAGCGCTCGCGCAGCCAGCGCGTGACGCCGTCGGCGCCGCACAGGCGGAACTCGATGCTCGCGGTGGCGTCCGCCATCTGGGACGCCATGAACGCCTCGTAGGCGGCCCGATCGTCCGGGTGTACCGCGGCCATCCAGTTCTCGGCATTCTCGTCGGCCTCGACGCCGCCCAGGAGCGTGTGGCCGTTCGGGCTCTGGTAGGTCTCGTGGTAGGTGCCCTCTTCGTCGAACCAGCCCGTGTAGAGGTGCTCCTCGAGCTCGATCAAGAGGCGCTCGATCGTCTCGGCGCGCAGCAGGCGCTCGTGCTCCCTGCCCACGTCCTCGATCACCCCGACGACGGTGCCGTCGCGGTCGGCGGCGGCGCGCTCGCGCACGTAGAGCAGGCCCTCCGCGCCGCGCACGCGGTACTGCACCTCGCCACGGCCGTGCGCGCGAACGTCGTTCGCGAGCCGCGCGAGCTCGAGCTGATCGCCGCGCTCGACGGCTGCGGCGTAGCTGCGCGGATCCACGCCCTCGGTGCGCAGGCGGCCGGCCTCGATGAACTCCCGGACGAGGCCGCTCTCGGTCAGGCGCGCACGGTAGGTGCCGAGCGCCGTGAGCGCGGCTGCAAGCGTGGGCAAGGTGCCCGCACCGGGAGGTCTCGCGCCAGGGTGATCGACGAATGGGCGCACCATATGGAACATCGGCGTAGCGGGGTGAGCGCTTGAGTACCCACTTGAGCCTGAATTGCACCGCCGCGTCACCGGATATTCACCACGAGTTCACCAGATCGCCTCCCGCACGCGGGCGCCCGCCAGCTATTGCTGTCGGAGGGATGACCGCGGTACTCGTAATCGAGGACGACGGCGTCATCGCGCGGGCGATGGGGGCCCATCTGCGCACCTCGGGGTTCGACGTCGAATGGGCGGACGACGGCACCAAGGGCCTGCGCAAACTGCGCTTCGAGCGGCCCGACGTGTGCGTCGTCGACCTGATGCTGCCGGGCCTGGACGGCTGGGGGCTGATCGAGCGCGCACGCGACGAGGGCCTGATGACGCCGATCCTCGCCGTCAGCGCGCGCGGCAACGAGCACGACAAGGTCGCCACGCTCGCGCTCGGAGCCGACGACTACCTCGCCAAGCCGTTCGGCATGGCCGAGTTCATGGCCCGCGTGCAGGCGCTCGCACGGCGCGCACGCATCGCGCCGCCGTCGGAGCGCGAACAGGCGCTCGAGTTCCCCGGCCTGCGCATCGATCCGGCGCAGCATCGGGCGTTCCTGCTCGGATCCGAAGGGGTCGCCACCGATGCGCGCCTCACGCGCACCGAATTTCGCCTGCTGCACCAGCTCGCGCGCAATGCCGGCCGAGTTCTCAGCCGTGACGAGCTGCACCAGCGTGTCTGGGACGTGCCCTACCGGCACCGCGACCGCACCGTCGACGTCTTCGTGCGCAAGCTGCGCGAGAAGCTCGACCGCCGCTCCAGCTTCGCCTACGTGCATACGCACTACGGCGTCGGCTATCGCTTCGGCGCCGAGTTGCGCGGCAGCGACGCCGCGTAGATCGCGCCGCCGTCGCGCTCCGCGCGCGCCGCCCTTCTACGCTGCCGGGATGACGCGCCCGTCGCTGGAGGACGTGCGCACGCTGCTGGAGGCGCCGTCTCCGGCAGTGCTGACGACGCATCGCACGGATGGGACAGCGCTGACGACGCCGGTCTGGTTCCGCTGGACCGGCCCGGCATTCCAAATCGTCATCGCACGGGGCGACGTCAAACTGCGGCATCTCGAGCGCGACCCGCGCTGCGCGCTCGTCATCTTCGAGACGGTCGCCCCGTTCCGCGGCGTCGAGGTGCGCGCTGAGGGCACCTTGCAGGAGTGCGACGTGTCTGCGATCAGGCGCTCGATCGCAGGACGCTATCTGGGCGAAGACGCCGGGGAGCGGTTCGCGGAGCAACGCGTGTCGCAACCGGGAGTCCTGCTCGAGCTGATCCAGGAGCAACCGCGCGTGTGGAACCTCGCCGGGATGCTCCCGGATCTCAGCCCTTGATGATGTTGCGCACCGGGGCGACCATCGGCTGCCCGGGCTCGACTCCGGCCTCGGCCATGATCGGCAGCAGCGTCGCTCCGAAGGCCTCGAACGACTCCTGCGATTCCCAGACGTCGAAGACCTGTACCAGGCCATCGCTCTCGAGGGCGACGTGGTAGAGGCGGCCGGCCGGCGCTCCCGCACCGGCTGCTTCCAGCTTGCTGAGCGTGCTGTCGTACAGCTCAGGGGTAAAGCCGCTCGGAGTGAAGTAGAAGCCAAGAGCCACGGCGCTTTGCCTTTCGCATCGATTGATTGGCCGGCAATGCAATGATCTGCACGACCTCGGCGCGCGGACTGTAGCCGAATTACCGCCGCCTGCGGCTAAGGGCCTGCGTAGTCGAACTCCGCGCCGTACCCGCAGGTCCCGCGGAATGCGAATTGGAGCGGGTCGTCCTCGACGGCGAGCTCGTCCGTGATGAGCTCCTCGCCTGTACGCTCGTGGCCCGGGATGACGCAGCTGACGGTCTCGCCGCCGTCGTAGCGGTCGCGGACGCGGACGCTCACGCGGTCGCGGATCTTCAGCCATTCGCGCCGCCGCGTATGGTCGACGTCGATCGCAACCGGTCGCACGCCGGCGAACCGGCTGTCCTTCCACGTCCACGGGAAGTGCGCCCCGGCCGCACCCCCGAGGGCACCCGTGAAGATCCCCTCGAGCGCCGCGCGCTGCTCGCTCGTGGCGCGCGAGTCGACGTACAGGATCCACGTCCACGGCGAGCCGGGCTCGTCGTCGCTGTAGCTGATTGCCATCGCGACAGGGAGCCCCGCCAGGTCGACGTCATCGACGGCGCCGTCCTGGATGCCCACGAGAGCACGCCCATGCACACCCCGTGCGTCGAGCGGCCGCCTCGGACACCGTCGACGCGGGGACAGGGACAGATCGAGCGCGACACGCTCTGGCTTGTTGCCCAGGAGGTATCCCGGCGTTCGCGCCTCCCGCTCCGCGCCGGAGTCCGCCTGAGGTGGCTGCGTAGACTCTGCGCGTGTCTCGGTGTGCGAATTGCGGCCATGAGAATCGGCTGGGAGCCCGCTTCTGTGAGGCCTGCGGCGTCGTCCTGAGCGCTGCTGCGCCGCCCGGAGAGCAGCGCAAGACGGTCACGCTGTTGTTCTGCGACGTGACTGGCTCGACGGCGCTCGGAGAACGGCTCGATCCGGAGTCGCTCCGGGGCGTCATGGCCCGGTACTTCGACGCGGCGCGGATCGTCGTGGAACGTCACGGAGGGTCGGTGGAGAAGTTCATCGGCGACGCCGTGATGGCCGTATTCGGCATCCCTGTCCTGCACGAGGACGACGCGCTGCGGGCCGTGCGTGCTGCAGCCGAGTTGCGTGACGGTCTGGCCGAGTTGAACGAACGGCTGCTGCGCGAATACGGGACGACGCTCGAGCTCCGGATCGGCGTCAACACCGGCGAAGTCGTCACAGGCACGCAGGAGCACCTCGCGACGGGTGACGCGGTGAACGTGGCCGCACGGCTCGAGCAGGCCGCGCAGCCGGGTGAGATCCTGATCGGCGCGGAGACGCGGGCGCTCGTCCGCGACTCGGCCGTCGTCGACGCCGTGGATTCCATGGAGCTGAAGGGCAAGGCGGCTCCCGTGGCGGCGTACCGTCTCGTGTCTGTGCGCTCGGAGCCGCCGTCGCGTCGTCGCACGGGCGCGATGGTCGGCAGAACGCGCGAGCTGGGCCGCCTGCAAGCCGCGCTGGCGCAGGCCGAGGCGGACCGTTCCTGCCAGCTGTTCACCGTGCTCGGTGCCGCCGGCGTTGGGAAGTCGCGTCTCGCCTACGAGTTCCTCACGCAGCTCGACGGCGCCACGGTGGTGCGGGGAGGCTGCCTCTCCTACGGGGACGGGATCACCTACTGGCCCGTCGTCGAGGTCGTCAAGCAGCTACTCGGTTCGGCGCCAGAGCAGCGCCTCGCCGCTCTCGGGCTGGATGCGTCCGCTTCGCGGGCGATTCAGGCCGTGCTCGGCGAAGGCGGCGTCGTAGCCTCGGTCGAGGAGATCGCCTGGGCGATGAGGGTTCTGCTGGAGGCGGTGGCTGCGGACGCACCGCTCGTCGTCGTGCTGGACGACATCCACTGGGGCGAGGAGGCGTTCCTCGATCTCGTCGACCACGTCGCCGATCTGAGCCGCGATGCGCCGCTTCTCCTGCTCTGCATGGCACGACCGGAGTTGCTCGACCGGCGGCCGAACTGGGGCGGGGGCAAGCTGAACGCGACGACGGTGCTGCTCGAGCCGCTCGCGGCCGACGACGCCGACGCACTCGTCGCGTCCCTGCTCGACGGCGCACCGGCCGATGACGTGCTGCGCGCGCGGATCTTGAACGCGGCAGAAGGGAATCCGCTCTTCGTCGAGGAGATGGTCGCGCTCGTGCGCGAGTCGCCGGATGACGCCGTCGCCGTGCCTGCGACGATCCAGGCCCTGCTCGCCGCGCGACTCGATCAACTCGACCCCGTCGAGCGGGATGTGCTCGGGCGCGGCTCCGTCGAGGGGCGCGTGTTCCACCGCGGGGCAGTCCAGGCGCTCTCGCCGGACGGATCCCAGCTCGTAGCGCCGCTCACGGCGCTCGTTCGCAGGGAACTGCTGCGCCCGGACGGCCCGCAGTTTCCGGGAGAGGACGCCTTTCGCTTCCGTCACCTGCTCATCCGCGACGCGGCCTATGAGGCGCTCCCGAAAGCGACCCGCGCTGACCTGCACGCGCGCTTCGCCGGCTGGATCGCCGAGCGTGCCGCCGATCTCGTCGAGCTCGACGAGGTCGTCGGCTACCACCTCGAGCGCGCGTATCGCTACCGGGTCGAGCTCGGCCCTGCGGATACGGCCGCGCTGGAACTCTCCGAGCGAGCCGCCGAGCGCCTGGCGGCCGCAGGAGCGAAGGCCGCTGCCCGCAGCGATGTGCGAGCGGCAACAAGCCTGTTCGCCCGTGCCGTCGACCTTCTGCCCGCCGGCGATGCTCGTCGCGGGAGCCTCCTGCCCCCCCTCGGGAGGGCGTTGTTCGAGGCTGGTCAGTGGGATCGGGCGGACGAGGTTCTGTCGGAAGCCGTCAGTCAGGCACGCGCAGCAGGCGACCGGCGGATGGCCGCCGAAGGCAACGTTGCGCTGACCCACCTCCGCCTCTTCATGGGTTCCGCGATCACTCATCAGATGGCGCGGAGCGAGCTTGCGGATGCGGTCAGCGTCTTTCAGGAGTTCGATGACGAAGCCGGGCTCGCGCGTGCGCTCGGCCTCGCTGGGCAGCTGCGCATGTGGGCGGGCGAAGCGGCCGCTGCGATCGAGGATCTCGAACGAGCAGCACAGTACGCGCGTGCGGCAGGCGACCGCCTGCAAGAGATCGAGAGTCTCCACTACGTGCTGATCTCCTCCGTGCACGGCCCGATCACGGTCACGTCCGGCCTCGAGCGCGCCGAGCTGGTCGGTGGCCAGGTGGAGGGCGATCACCGGCTCAAGGTGACTGTGCTGCGGGCTCGAGCCGTGCTCGAGGCGATGCGAGGGAGCTTCGACGTTGCGCGCGAGCTGATCGGGGCAGCGGTGGCGCTCGCAGACCAGCTCGGCCTCGAGGTCGATGGGTCTGGGGCTCACTCCGATGCTTCTGAGATCGAGCTCCTCGCCGGCCGCCCCGCCGATGCCGAGCGTGCCCTCCGTATCTCGGTCGACGCACTCGAGCGCAGGGGTGACGTGGGCCATCTCGCCACGGTGGCGCCGCTGCTCGCGGATGTGCTCTACCTGCAAGGGCGGCCCGACGAGGCCATGCCGCTGACCGAGCTCGTGGCTCGATCCGCGCTCGCGGACGACCTCGACCCGCAGGTTGCCTGGCGGCGCGTGCAGGCGAAGGTGCTCGCGCAGCGGGGCGATTTCGAGAACGCCGAGCCGCTCGCGCGCAAGGCGATCGAGCTGGCCGAGCGGAGCGACTACATCAACGCTCATGCACGCGCGATCGAGGATCTCGCGGAAGTCCTCCGCCTGGCCGGGCGCTCTCAGGAGGCGGTGGTCGAGCTCGATCGCGCGACCGGGCTGCACGAGCAGAAGGGCAACGTCGTCTCGGCAGCGAAGACGCGAGCGCTGCGGGAACAGCTCAGCCGCTGACGCGGCGACCCTCCGTTGACGCCTGCGGGACCGGTTCGCCACTTTTGAAACCAGTTCCAAGAAGGAGAGAAACCATGAAGTCGTCGTTCGCGCTCACGGCCGCGATACTGATCGGAGTGGGGGTATCCGCCGCCTGGCGGCACTGGACGACACCCGTCGCATCGGCTGCACCCGCAAGGCACGGGTCGGGCTTCCTGTTGCTGCCGCCGGCCGCTCCGGCCGGGCAGATGGTGCTCTACGGCCATATCAGGCGCCTCTCGCGCGCGGGCGGTCGCATCAAGCTCGGCTTCGATCCCGCGTGGTTCACGAGCGGCGCGACCGCCAGCGCAGCCAAGCTGGCGGACACGGGGTCGAGCGATGTGCCGAACGACAACTACGTCGTCGAGGAAGGCCATCGCCTGCTGACCTATCTGGTTCCCGAGACGGCGCGCATCACGGTCCTCACCAACCAGGGAACCAAGGGCATCTCCGCAACGCCGATCGGCGTCGCCGAGCTGCTTCGCATCGTGAACGGCGGCAAGCACCGCAAGCTCTTCGAGCCGCTCGCTTCGGGAGTCTGGATCCGCGTCCGCATCGACACGGTGCGCGAGCTCGACCAGCAATACCAGCCGTAGACGCTCAGGCCACGGCCAGCGCGCTACCCGGTCCAGCCGAGCTCCTTCATCGACAGGCCGGCATTCCAGATCTTGGTCATGTGGCTGATCTTCCCGTCCTCGAACTCCATCGCGTAGACGTAGTCCGCGCTCGTGCTCTTGCCGGTCGGCGGCATCGGACCGCCCGGCCCGCTGTGCGTGCCGGAGAACACGCCGTAGGCGCAGACGTTGTTGCGCTGGTGGTCGGTGGCAAAGGACTTCACGACGTAGCTTCCGTCGGGGATGAAGACCAGCAGGCCCTTCATCCATTCCGCGTAGTCCTTCAGCGAGTGGACGTCGACGAGCGGCTCCGCCTGGGCCGCAAAGGTGGCGTTGGGCTGGCAGTAGGGGCTGCACCCCGCCCAGCCCTTGCCCGTCTCGCAGGCGTCGAAGAACGCCCTGGCCGTCTCGGTGATGGTGTCGGTGGTGGTCGCCATGGCGTCACGTCTCCTGTCTCTGCGCGTCGTCCGAATCGAGGGCCGAGGTTAGGGTATCGTGACGTTTGCTGCAAGCAGATTCTGCGCCTCGCCTCGAGAGGGCGGCTGGGAGGCCGCTTGCGACGCAGGCAACCTCGCCGGAGCGGTTATCGTCGAACGCTGTGGACAGCACCGGTTTCGACGTGCTCGTCGTGGGTGGCGGCTCGGCTGGTTGCGTGCTCGCTGCACGGTTGAGCGAGAGCGGCCGAAGCGTCTGCCTGGTCGAGGCAGGTCCGGACTACGGGCCGTATCGGGAAGGTCGGTGGCCCAAGGACATTCTCGACGCTCGCCAGCTGGCGTTCTCACACGCTTGGGAGACTGATCGCGAGGACCGTTCACAGCTGCGCGCTCGGATCATCGGCGGCTGCTCGGCTCACAACGCGTGCGTGATGCTCGAGGGCGCCGCTGCGGACTACGACGAGTGGGGTCACGGCTGGAGCCACGCGGTCATCGAGCCATACCTGCGGCGGGCAGCGCGCGAGATGCGCGTGCGCGGGATCGCATCGGATGACCTGTCGCCCTGGCATCGCGCGTTCGTGGCGGCGAGCGAAGACGACGCGATCGTCCACGAGGTGAACGCGGTCGGCGAAGTCCGCTGGAATGCGGCGTTCGCCTACCTCGATCCGGCTCGCGCGCGCGACAACCTGAAGATTCTCGCCGACATGCTCGTCGACCGGGTTGTGTTGAAGGGTGACCGTGTTGCCGGCGTGACGACGCGCGCGGGAGAACTGCGCGCAGAGACCGTCGTGCTCGCCGCCGGCGCGTATGGGTCGCCCGGAATCCTCCTGCGCAGCGGCATTGGCCCGCAGCGCGAAATGCTGGTCGGCGAAGGCCTGACCGATCACGTCGGCGTGGGCTTCGGCTTCGAGGGGACCGATCAGCTCCAACGAGAGACCGAGCAGTTCGAGCGTTCTCACGCGCTGTTCATGGCGCAGGTCACCCTCGCCATCTCCAGCAGCACATGCGCCCCGGGCGTGTGCGACCTGTTCGTCTTTCCCGGCCTCGAGCCGACCAGTGACCGCGGCTACGCGGTGAGCGCGGCCGTGTTCGCGATGAAGCCGCTGTCCCGCGGCTCCGTACGGCTCACCTCGCGCGACCCGCGCGCGCCGCTCGCGATCGACCATGGCTTTGTCACCGACCCACGCGATGCAGAGGTCCTGATTGAAGGCGTCGAGGCCCTTCGGCGACTCGCGGGTGGAGACGCGATTCGCGGCTATGCCGGCCGCGAAACGCGTCCAGGCACTGGGGTGGACCCTGCCACCCACGTCCGGGAGACGGCACGTGGCTTCTTCCATCCCGTCGCGACGTGCGCGATCGGCCGGGTCGTCGACGGCAGCGGGCGCGTCTACGGGATCGACGGGCTGTTCGTCGCCGACGCATCGATCATGCCCACCATCCCACGAGCGAACACGAACCTCTCGACGCTCGCCGTCGCCGAACGGATAGCCGAGTACATCGGCGGGTCGGTAGCAGCCTGACGGCGGCTCGCGTTGGCCTACGCGGCTGCCGGCTGGCGCTCGGGGGCTCCCGCCGTGCGGCGGGAGCCCCTGGGCATCAGCCGCTTGCGGTGGCGAGGTCGGGCAGCAGGTTCGCCGCGTTCGGCGTGCCGAGGCCTGTGGTTGGATCCCAGCCGGTCGATGCGCTGTAGAAGCTGCTGTCGCCGTCCACGTGGTTGTCGCCGACGGTGATGTCGAAGAAGTCGTCGGCGTAGGTGGCGGGGTCGGAGGCCAGGTTGTACAGGGCTGGGTTGATCAGACCGAGGCCGTGGCCGGCGATCTGGGCGGTGATCGCGACGAGCCCGGCCCATTGGGGCGCGGAGAGTGACGTTCCGCCGATGTCGTACCAGCCCGTGCTGCAGGGCGCGGTGCCGCAGATCAGGCCGCTGTTGCCGTCGGGCGGCAGCGTGAGATAGACCAGCGCGCCGGTGCGCGAGTTGGCCTGTAGGGCGATGTCCGGCACGCCGCGCGCGGTCGGCGGGATCGCGGTGCTGCCGGCCGGCAGGAGGTTCTGATAGGCGGGCCGCGAGAACACGTGGCTGAAGCCGCCGCCTGTGGCGACGCCGGCCGCGGGCCTGGACCAGACCACCTCGGCCTGGCCGGCGAATGCGCCCTGGCATTGCGCCGGCGGGGAGACGCTGTCGATGGTGCGCGTGGTCGTGTTGGTCGGATCGGTGCACAGCGACGTGCCGCCGACACCGGTGACGAGCGGATCGGAGGCCGGCCACTCGACCGTCGGGCCGGGGATCGGCGAGCCGCCCTTGCCAACGGGCGACTTGCGGTCGT
>JALYLC010000051.1 GCA_030774435.1 Actinomycetota bacterium | reverse complement strand
GTCGTGCTGACCGGCTGGCTCGGCCCCGCCGCTGTGATCGCGCTGCTGGCCGGAGCCGGCGGCTTCGGCGTCGACGCGCCCGCCTGGTTCGTGCGGCTGATCGGCGACGGCGGGATCCCGCTGGCGGCGAGCGTTGCGCTGGCAATCCTGGCCTCGTCGACCATCGAGTTGCTGTGGCTCGTGGTCGCCGCCGGAGGCGGTACCCGTACGGGGGATAGCGCTGCCCCGTAGCCGGGGTAGCTTGGTCGCACATGCGAACCGTCGCCCGCCGACTCGGAAGCATCCTCGCCGTCTCCGGCGTGCTGCTCGTCGTCTACGCCGCGATGGTCGTCTTCTGGCGCGATCCCGTCACGAGCATCTACACCGCCTACGAGCAGCACGAGATGAGCTCCCAGCTCGGCCACACGTTCGTCACCTGGCAGAACGACGCCCGCAAGGAGCTCGGCGTGACCCCGACGCCGGCCGGCACGCACGGCGGCGCCACCGTGACGCCGGCGGTCAGCAGCGCCTTCGTACTGCGCTCCGCGCGCCGACTCGCCGTCAAGTTCGCAGCGGAGGAGCGGGGCCACACGGGGCGGCCGCTCGGGCGCATCCGCATCTCGCGCATCGGGCTCTCGACGATCGTCGTCGAGAACACGGACTACTGGGGAAGCCTCAGCAAGGGCCCCGGCCGCTACGAGGAGGGCTCGTTCCCCGGCCTCGGGCAGACGACCGGCATCGCGGGCCACCGCACCACCTG
Source organism: Actinomycetota bacterium (assembly GCA_030774435.1). GTDB lineage: Bacteria > Actinomycetota > Thermoleophilia > Gaiellales > JALYLC01 > JALYLC01. The sequence continues at coordinate 2,388 of JALYLC010000051.1, read as the reverse complement.
GGCCGCGCCCTTCAGGCACATCGACAGCATCCGCGACGGCGATCCGATCGTGCTCCAGATGCCCTACGGCACCTTCACCTACCGGGTCCTGCGCCACCAGATCGTCGACAACGGCGACTGGTCGATCATGAAGAAGGTCGGCTTCGACGAGCTCGTGCTCTCGGCCTGCCACCCGCTCTACAGCGCCAGCCACCGCTACGTCGTCTTCGCCCGGCTCGTGAGCGTGAAGCTCCCTGGCGCGAGCGACACTGTCCGGATCGTGCCCGCCACGCCGTCGACGGGCGCGGCCGCGGCGTAAGGATTCAGAGCCCGACCAGCTCGACGGGCGTCCCGGCCGCGAGCTCGCCATCGCCGATCGGCACGAGGGCGAGCGCGTCGGCGACGGCTGCACGGCCGAGCTGATGCGAGAGATCGGCTCCGAGGGGCTCCGCGCCCTCGGCGGCGAAGCGCACGGGCCGAACGCGCAGGCGCTGCGGATCCTGACGAAGCGGCGTCGTGAGCGGAAGGCGGAAGGTGGCGGGCCCTGGTTCGGCCGCGCCCGCGAGCCTGCGCAGGGCGGGCAGGAGCAGGAGCTCGAGCCCGACCAGCACGGAGAGCGGGTTGCCGGGGAGGCCAACGACCACGCGCCCGTCTCGCAGCCCGCACCAGGTCGGGCGTCCGGGCTGGACGGCGAGCCGCCAGAACAGCTGCTCGACCCCGAGCGCAGCCAGCGACGGCTTGACGTGGTCGCGCGTACCGACGGATACGCCGCCGGACGTGACGACGACGTCGGCGTCCCCGAGCGCCTGCCCGAGCGCCTGGCGCGTCGCCTCGGCGTCGTCGCGCACGCGCTCGACCGAGATGACGAGCGCGCCCGCCTGCTCGCAGCGGGCGGCGATGAGGATGCTGTTCGACTCGTGGATCTGCCCGTGGAGCAGTGGCTCTCCCGGTGCGACGAGCTCGTCGCCCGTGACGATCACGCACACGCGCGGGGCGCGATGACAGCGCACCTCGGCCACGCCGGAGGTCGCGATGGCCGCCAGGGCGAGCGGGCGCAGCCTGTTGCCCGCGGAGATGACGACTGCCCCGGCGGGGACGTCCGTGCCGCGCGGGCGCACGTGATCGCCCGCTACGACGGGCCCCTCGAAGGAGACCCGATCCCCGTGGGCGCGAGCGACCTCGACGGGCACGACGGAGTCGGCTCCTGCGGGCAGCGGCGCGCCGGTCGCAATCGTCATCGCCGTATGCGGCTCGAGCCGGGCGGGGTCGTCGCCGGCGAACGACTGCCCCGTCACCGGGAGTTCCTCGCCCGCGTCGGCCGCTCGCACGGCGTAGCCGTCCATCGCCGAGTTGTCGAACGGCGGCAGATCGTGCGCGGCGTGCACGTCCGCGGCGACCACGCGGCCTGCGAGCGCACTCGTGAGCGCGAGCGTCTCGGCCGGCAGGGGCGAGAGGCGCTCCAGCAGCAGCGCTCGGGCGTCCTGGGGAAGCAGCGGACGAGGGTCGGGAGCGGCCACAGGCCCATGCTATAAAGGGCCGCGTGGACGACGGCCCCGTCGCACCGGCGGCGGTGCACAGCCTCTCGGGCCCGGCGCTCGACATTGCCTGCCGCGCCGTGGCGACGCTCGCGCCGCACCCCGCGATCGCCGGTCCGGCCTGGTGGGACGCGAACGCGCCCGCGCGGCGCGTGACGTATGTGCGCCGTGCGGCCGACCAGCTCCCACCGCCGCCCTGGCCGCCCCGCCGCGCTCTCGACTTCTGCGCCGAGCTCGCGCTCGCGCTCGCACCCGTGCACGAGGCGGGCGCCGCGCACGGAGCTCTCCGGCCGGGCACCGTCGCGATGCGCCCGGATGGCGGCCCGCTCGTGCATGCGCCCTCCGGCGGTGCGGCCGCCGAGGACGATCTGCACGGCCTCGGGATCGTCCTGCTCTCCCTGCTCACGGGACGGACGGATCACGCAGGGGCCGTCGTGGCAGGTGACGCCGGCCCCGCGGCGGACACGGCTGCGCTGCTCCAGAGCCTGCTCGCTCCCGAACCGGTCGACCGCCCCTCATCTGCCCGCGAGCTGGCCGCGAGCCTCGCGCAGATCGCCTCCGCGGTACCGGACACGACCGTGGCACCGCCGAGGCCCTCACGCCGGCGCGCACGGCTGGTCACGGCCCTCGTCCTGCTCGTCGTGGCGGGCGCAGCCGGCGGCTACCTCCTCGGCCACCGCGTCGGACCGCCGGGGCCGGCGCTGTCGCCGACGACGGTGACGGTGCCGCAGGAGTCCGCCGTCAGCCCCTGACGCTTCTTAGAGCTCATTTCGGAATGAGCGTGTGTGGCTGGGGTGGATGGAGCGAGCAGGGGCGCCGGCCGGCTCGCAGATCCGGTTGGAACCCATTCAAGAGCCGGCCGGTGGTCCTGCGA
>JALYLC010000050.1 GCA_030774435.1 Actinomycetota bacterium | reverse complement strand
GGGTGGCCGCGACGTGGCCCGCGGTCCTCCACGCCCGCTCGCACTTCCTCTCGGGCGGCGCGCCCGCCCACGGCGAAGCCTCTCCGGGCGACCATCTGCAGTCGCTGTACCACTACTGGCTCGTCGGCCACCAGCTCGAACACGGCCGCGCGCCCTGGCGGGACCCGTACACCTTCCGTCCGGAGGCGAAGCCGCAGCCAAACTTCCCCGGCTGGCCTTACGGGATCTTCTTCTGGCCGCTCGCCGCCGTGTTCGGCCTCGTCGGCGGGTGGAACGTGCTGCAAATCCTCTTCTACGGGCTCGCGGGTCTCGCGGCGTGCGCCTGGCTGCGTGAGCTCGATCTGCCACGGGGCCCGGCGCTGGCAGGTGGGCTGGCGTTCGCGATCGCGCCGTACCGGGTGCAGCAGAGCGTCGGCCATCTGCTCGGACCGATCTCGATCCTCCTTCCGCTGTCGCTCTGGGCCTTCGAGCGAGCGCGGCGCGGTACTCGCTGGTGGCTCGCGCTCGCCGGTGCTGCGCTCGCGTCGATTCCGCTCTCGGGGCAGGTCCATCTTGCGCTCGGGGCGATCCCCTTCTTCCTCGGCTACGCGCTCTGCCGGACGCGCGACCGGCGTCTCTGGCTGGGCGCCGGAGCCGGGGCGATCGCTGCGATCGGCGCCGGCCTGGTCGTCCGCCAGACCGTGATCGAGCAGTCGACGCAATCGGGCGGGCGCTCGCTCAGCGAGATCTCGTACTACTCGGCGCGCGTCGGCGACTTCGTCTCACGGCATGTCGACCACTCGCGCAGCGAGCAGTTCGTCTTCCTCGGCTGGGCGACACCGCTCGTCGCAATCGCCGGCCTCGTCCTGCTCATCCGAGCGCGCCGATACTCGCTCGCCGCCATTCTCGGCTTCGGTGCGCTCGTGCCGATCGTGCTCGCGCTCGGAACGCGCACGCCGATCTACACGGCGCTCTGGCACGCGCTTCCCCCGTTTCGCTTCCCACGTGTTCCGGAGCGCCTCCTGCCGATCGCCTGCCTGTGCATCGCAGCGCTATTCGCCTACGCCGTCGCGCAGAGCAGGCGCACGGTCGTCGCGGTGCTCGCCGTTGCATTGCTCTTCGTCGACCTGCACACGCACGTCTACGGCAAGTCCGCGCCCGGCGATCCCGCGGGAGCGGTGCCGTTGACCGCGGGGCGCCTGCTCGAACTTCCCGTTTTCGATCCCGGCGTCCATTACGGCAGCGTCTATCTCTGGTACGACACCGCGGCGTTGCGCCAGCGGCCGGGCGGCTACTCGACGACCGCGCCGAAGCAGGCGAAGGCGGTCGCGGACCGGCTCGAACGGCTCAACTGCGGTGACTGGAGTGGCAACATGGCCGGCGAGCTGAAGCGCCTGGGCGTCGGCGCGATCGCACTGCACCGGGGGCTCTACGTCCGCAACCCCGCCGTGCCGAGCACAGGCTGGTTCGCGGCGGAGGGACTGCTCGCGCACGGCTGGCAGGTTCAGCGCACAGCCGGGCCTGTCTGGCTGTTCGAGCGCGGCGGCATCGGCATCGCGCCGAAACGTGTCGAGCCTGCGCACTCCCGCCCCGTCTTCTGCCAGGGCTGGTTCGCAGACACGGGCTCAGGCCGGTACATGAGCGAGACGCACGCACCCTTCTGGATCTACGGGAGTGGCGCCATTCAGCTCGAGTTCGCTCCGTCCTCGCTTACTCCGCGTGTGACCATCGACGGCCGCGCCGGGCCTGCGCCGCGCTCGAAGGGATGGCACCTCGTCACAGTCGATGTGGACAGGCTGGTGAAGGTCGAGGGAGAGAAACGGAAGGTCGGAGTGAAGCTGCTGAGAGTGACTACATCCCCATAGCGTGGTACCCAGAGTCCACGTACAGCGTCGTCCCCGTCACGTTCCTCGCATCGTCCGAAAGGAGATAAGCGGCGGCTGCGCCGACGTCGTCGGCGTCGACGTGCCGATGTAGCGGCGAGCGCTCTTCCACGATCGCCTCCATCGTCGGGAAGCCCGCGATCGAGCGCGCGGCCAGCGTGCGCACGGGACCGGCGGAGATCGCGTTGACACGGATGTTCTTCTGGCCGAGGTCCCACGCGAGATAGCGCACCGATGCGTCGAGCGTCGC
>JALYLC010000049.1 GCA_030774435.1 Actinomycetota bacterium | reverse complement strand
TGATGGTGCTGTTCGGGGCGCTGCTCGGGGTGGCGCTGACGCTCGTGCTGGCCCGGCGCCGCACGCCGTCCACCGCCGCGCCACACGGCACGGTGCAGGCGGCCGCGCCGCCGCCCGCAGAGACTCCGGTCACGCCGCCCCCGCCTCCGCCGGGCACGTCGGTCTGAGAACTGGTTTCAAAAGTGGCGGGGCGTTCGGAGGTCTCGAATCGCCTGCGCCCCCCGACCACGAACGCGACTCTTGAAACCAGTTCTAACTCTCACCCTCTGGTTGAGAGTCAGATCTGCTGCCAGCCGCCCGCGAGCCGGGTCACGGCCTCGCCTCGTCGGACGCCCGCTTCGGCCGCGCCGCCCGTACTGACCTCGAGATTCCGCAGCACGCCGTCGGCGAGCCCGTAGACGACGCCGTGGACCTTCAGCCGGGTCCCGCGGCTCCAGGCTTCCTGCACGATCGTCGTCCGGCAGACGTTCGTGACCTGCTCCACGACGTTGAGCCGGCAGAGCAGGTCTGCCCGATCTGCCGGGGAGGCCGCCGCGAGCAGGCCCGCGTGCTCGTGGGCGACGTCCTGGACGTGGCGCAGCCAGTTGTCGATCAAGCCGAGTCGCCGGCCCTCGAGCGCTGCCACCACCCCGCCGCACCCGAGATGCCCGCAGACCACGATCTCCTCGACACCCAGCACCTCGATGGCGTACTGGATCACCGAGAGGCAGTTGAGATCGGTGTGCACGACGACGTTGGCGACGTTGCGATGCACGAACACCTCGCCCGGATCGGTGCCCGTGATCTCGTTGGCGGGAACGCGGCTGTCCGAGCAGCCGATCCAGAGATAGCGCGGCGCCTGCAGCGCTTCCAGCCGCCGGAAGAAGCCGGCGTCGTGCTCGAATACCCTCGCCGCCCACTCACGGTTGCCGGCGAGGAGATCGTCGAGCGGCATCCGCCGAGCCTAACCGGCGGCGATGACTGCGCCGAGGCGCTCGATGCCCTCGCGGATGCGATCGGCGGGCACGGCGGAGAAGGCCAGTCGCAGGCACGTGCTGCCGCCGCCGTCGGCGAAGAAGTCGGCGCCCTTGACGAACGGCACGCCCGCGTCCGCCGCGCGCGCTCCGAGTGCGGTCGTGTCGGCGCCCGGCCCCAGGTCGATCCAGAGGAAGTAGCCGCCCTGCGGCACCACCATGTGCGCCGCGGACGGGAAGTGCGCGCGCACCGATTCGACCATCGCGTCGCAGCGCGCCCTGAGCTCGAGCTTGGCGCGCTCGACGCCCGGTTCGAAGTACCCGGCCTGGCAGTACGCGGCCAGGCCGGCCTGCGAGACCATGCAGGGCGAGATGTAGGTGTTCTCGGCGTACTTGCCGACCGCCGCGGCGAGGCCCTCCGGGGCGACGACGTAGCCGATGCGCAGGCCGGGCGCGACCGTCTTCGTGAAGGACGAGAGCGTGAGCACGCGTCCGGCCTGGTCGAGCTCGCAAAGTGTCGGATACGACTCGCCCGCCCAGCGCAAGAGGCCGTACGGATCGTCCTCGACGACCACGACGTCGTACTGGGCGGCCAGCTCCAGCACCCGCAGGCGGCGCTCGAGCGTCATCGTCGCGCCGCTCGGGTTCTGGAAGTTCGGGATCACGTAGAGGAACGCCGGGGCCTCGCGCTCGAGCTCCGCGGCGAGCGCGTCGGTGTCGATGCCGTCGCCGTCGACCGGGATGCCGACGACGTCGGCGCCCGCGCGCTGAAGGATCAGGATGCTGCGGTCGTAGGTCGGCGCCTCCACCAGCACGCGCCTGGTCGAGGCGCGCCCCAGCAGCACGCTGGCCACGAACGCGAAGGCCTCGAGCGACCCGTTGGCGCAGACGACGCGCTCGCCCGGCACCCCGTAGCGCTCGCCGATCCAGCGGCGCAGCCCTGGATGCCCGCCGGTGGAGTACGAGAGCGCCACGGTGGGCTCCCGCTCCATGGCGTCCGCGAGAGCGCGGCGGAAGTCGTCGACGGGCAGCATGTCGGCGCTCGGAACGCCACGCGTGAACGGAATCGCATCGGCCATGGCGGCAGGGTAAGCGCTCAGACGTTCTCGCAGGAGAACGTCTAGCCGCCCTCGACCTGCCGCCGGGCCTCGAACGAGGCTGCCCCCGGCGCCGGGGCGACGTGGACGGCGCCGCGCGCATCCACCTGCAACCCGATCACGCGCGTGCGCACGTGCTGGGGGCTCAAGGCGATCGCGAGCGCGTCGCGCGATTCGGCGTAGTCGCCCGCCCGCACGGCGAGCGCATAGAGACCCGCGGGCAGCCGGCCGACGGCGAGCGAGGCGATGCCCTTGCGCGCGTCCCAGTCGGGCCGGCAGGGTCGATCCTGGGAGGAGCCCTGCGCCACGAGCGCGCACTCGAGGTAGCGCGGATCGACGCCCGAGCCCGCGTCGGTCACCGGGATGCGCAGCGTCCTCGCGTCGCCGGACACGCGCAGCCGCCCGAGTGCCGGCGGCGTGACGTCGTTGACCCAGAAACGCAGGCGGAAGCTGCCACCGCGGCGCTGCGCCGAATCGACCGCGACGGCGTAGTCGCCCGGCGGCGCCCAGTAGAGGCCCGTCGCCGGCACGGGGTCGTCCGTCAGCGATGGGCCGACATCGATCGGCAGGCCGGACTCCCCGGCGATGCGGTTCTCGTCCAGGCCGCCGCGCATCAGGAACGGCCGGACCGCGACGCCCCCCAGGGCCTCGATTGTCACGCCCACATTGACCGCGCGCTTGGACAGGTGGAAGCGATAGAGCGCCTCCCCGCCCTTCCAGCGGACGGGCAGCCCCAGCGCCCCCGTATAGGCCGGGTAGCGGTAGCGCTCGACGCGGTCGGGCTGGGCGCGCGTGGAGCCGCGCACGATCCCGGGGTGTCGCAGCAGATGCGCCGTGGCCGCGGCGAGGCGCGGTCGCTCGACGTGAGCCCAGTACGGCACGCGCCGCGTGCGCGTCCCCTGCGTGAGCAGCACGTAGC
>JALYLC010000048.1 GCA_030774435.1 Actinomycetota bacterium | reverse complement strand
TGGCCGACGAGATCCTCGAGGGGCGCCGCGACGACGCGCTCTCCGTGCTCGACGTGGCCCGCTTTGCCGAGAATCGCCCGGTGCCCGAGCCGCAGCTGGTCTAGCGCCGTGTTCTGGCAACTGCTCGCCAACGGCCTCGTGACGGGATCTGTGATCGCGATCGCGGCGGTTGGAGTCTCGCTCGTCTACGGCATCCTGCACCTGGTCAACTTCGCTTACGGCGATGTGATGGCCTTCGGCGCCCTCGTGGCGTACGGATGCAACGGGCCCTGGGGGCTCGGGATGGTGCCCTCGGCGCTGATCGCCATGGCCGCGACGGCGGCGCTCTCGGTCGGGCTCGACCTCGTGCTCTGGCGGCCGCTGCGCGCACGGCAGGCCGGCTTCATGAGCCTCTTTCTCGCCTCGATCGGCCTCGCGCTCGTGCTGCGGCAGTCGCTCCTCCTGGCCGCGGGCCCGCAGCCGCGCTCGTACCGTGTCGACCCGTACAAGGTGTACGTGGTCGGCAGCGTGCGACTGTCGCAGGCGCAGTTCGTCACGATCGTGACCGCCGCCGTGGCGATCGTCCTGATCGGCGTCTTCCTCGCTCGGACGACGCTCGGACAGACGATGCGCGCGCTCGCGGACGACCGCGCCCTCGCCGCCATCGCGGGGGTGAACGTGGGCCGCGTGATCACGTACACGTGGATCCTCGCCGGTCTCCTCGCCGGAGTCGCCGGCGTGCTCGCCGGGCTGGTGGAGTCGAGCTTCGATCCGAACTTCGGCTTCCATCTCCTGCTGCCCATCTTCGCCGCCGTCGTGCTCGGCGGGATCGGCAGCGCCTACGGCGCCCTTGCCGGCGGACTCGTACTCGGCGTCGCGATGGAGCTCTCGACCTGGTCCTCGCTCTTCGGCGGCGTCAACCCCGTCTACAAGCCCGTCGTCGCCTTCGTCGTGCTCGCCGCCGCGCTGATGACGCGGCCGCAGGGCCTCTTCGGCAGAGCGAGGGTCGTGTGAACGCCCTTGCGAGCGGCGGCTTCTGGGCGTTCGTCGGCGTCGTCGCCGGGATCTACACGATCTTCGCTCTGGGCCTGCAGCTGCAGTTCGGTTTCGCCGGCCTGCTCAACTTCGGGCAGGTCGCATTCATGGCGATCGGCGCCTACACCATGGCGATCCTCGTCGTGAAGGAGGGCTGGAGCACCTGGCTCGCGGCGCCGCTCGCGGTGGTCGCGGTGGCCGCCGCCGGACTCCTGCTCGGGCTGCCGTCGCTGCGCTTGCGCTCGGACTACTTCGCCATCGTCACGATCGCGTTCAGCGAGATCGTCCGCTACGTGGCGATGAACGAGACCGCGCTGACGGGCGGCTCCCAGGGCACGATCGCGCTCGGCAAGGTCGGAGAGGCGGCCCAGTACAACGGCCAGTGGACGCGCTTCCAGAGCTGGGTGCAGGGCCGGCTCCATCTCACCTCCAAGGACGCGGCCATGCTCGCAATCGTTTGGGCCGTCGCACTGGTGCTCCTGACGCTCGTCTGGCTCGCGGTGCGGACGCCGTGGGGGCGCGTGCTGCGCGCAATCCGCGAGGACGAGGACGCGGCGGCCTCGCTCGGCAAGAACGTGCTTGCCTACAAGCTGCAGGCGCTCGCCCTCGGCGCCGCGCTCGCCGGAGTCGCCGGGCTCTTCTACGCCTGGCAGTTCTCCTTCTTCAGCCCCGACGACTTCCAGCCGCTGTTGACCTTCTTCGGCTGGATGATCGTGATCCTCGGCGGGCTCGGACGTGTCTGGGCCGTGCCGGTCGGCGCGGCGCTCTTCGGCTTCCTCTTCGCGGGGACGCGCTTCCTCGACTTCCGCCCGCTCTCGTATCTGGACTCGGCCGACCGCGCCTATCTGCGGCTGATCGTGATCGGGCTCGTGATCATCGGGCTCGTGCTCCTCCGCCCGCAGGGACTCCTCGGCAAGCGCGACGAGATGGTGCTCGAGTGAGTGTGCGCCTCGAGGTGCACGACGTCCTGCGCGTCTTCGACGGCGTGCGTGCGGTCGACGGAGCGACGTTCTCGGTGGAGCCCAACTCGATCACCGGGCTGATC
>JALYLC010000047.1 GCA_030774435.1 Actinomycetota bacterium | reverse complement strand
GGGCCGGCCTCCGCGCGGGCGGCGCTCGCGACGCACGCGAGCGCGGCGAGGCCGGCCAGGAGCACCGCGGTCACCCGAGCGCCCCCGCTGCACAGCGCGCCTCGACTGCGGCCCGAGGGATCAGTTGCCAGGCACGGCCGCGCCGCTCCACGCCGTCGATCGAGACCAGGCGTCGCTCGCCATCGCGCTGCCGGACCACCTGCACGACGACGTCGAAGGCTGACGCCACCTGCTCGCGCACGGCGGCGTAGGGCAGCTCGAGACCTGCCATCAGCGCCAGCAACTCGACGCGCCTGAGTGCGTCGTCCGGGCTCTTCGCGTGCACTGTCGTGAGCGATCCGTCGTGACCCGTCGTCATCGCCTGCAGCATGTCGAGCGCCTCGCCGCCACGCACCTCGCCGACGACCAGGCGGTCGGGCCGCATGCGCAGCGCGTTGCGCACGAGCTCGCGAATGCCGACCTCCCCGGTGCCCTCGAGGCTCGCACTGCGGGCTTCGAGGCGCGCGACGTGCGGGCGATCGATGCGCAGCTCGGCGGCATCCTCGACCGTCACGATCCGTTCGCTCGCGTCGACGCGGGCCGCGAGCGCCCCGAGCAGCGATGTCTTGCCGCTCGAGGTGCCACCGCTGATGACGATCGAGAGACGCTCCTGCACACAGCGATCGAGCAGATCGGCGTCGGCTTCGGAGAGCGAGCCGAGCTCGACCAGCTCCGTCAACGTGAACGGGCGTGGCGCGAACCGCCGGAGCGTCAACAGCGGGCCATCCGGCGCGAGCGGCGGCAACACGACATTCAGGCGCGAGCCGTCGGCGAGGCGAGCATCGACCATCGGCTGGGCATCGTCGAGGCGGCGGCCGGCGCGAGCAGCCAGGCGAACACACGCATCGCGCAAGGCTCCGGTGTCGTCGAAGCGCAGTGCGGCGCGCTGCAGGCGGCCTCGGCGCTCGACCCAGATCTCGGCGGGCCCGTTGACGATCACCTCGGTGATACTCGGATCGTTCAGCAGCGCCGCCAGTGGATCCGGTCGAAGCGCCACCGAATCCCGGCTTCCTGGCCTCTCGATCGCCGCTGCCGCACTGAGTTGCGCTCGCTCCCAGAGGCTCACGCGGCCGGGTCTCCGGCGAGGGCGGCGAGTGCCGCGAACGCGGCCCCGGGCGGAGGCAGGCCGCGCTCGCGCGCATGCGCGACGCGTGCATCCGGTTTCACCGTGGCGAGCAGCGGTAGACCGGACTCCTCCGCGAGCGAGCGCGCCGCACGAGGGTTTCGGCATCCGGTCGCGACGATGCCCGAGCAGCGCGCGGAGAGCCCGAGTCGCGCGATCAGCAGCGCCGCCCGACGAGCGCCGCGGGCCCCGCGCGCATCCGTGCTGGCGACGATTGCGACGAGGCTTGCGCGCTCGAGCACGGGGATGGTCTCGACGCCCACCCGCGAGCCGCAATCGACGAATGCGCGCAGCCCGCCCGCGGCCGCGAGATCGAGCACGCGGGCGATTCCCCGCTCGTCGATGAGATCGGCGTGCTCGGGGAGCGTCGGGGCTGCCAGGACCCTGCAGCTATGGCCGTGAGCGAGTCCGGCAACGAGCTCGGCCGGCGTCGTCACCGGACCGCAGGCGATCCGCAGGAGGGCATCCGGCACGGCCACATGGGCGGCCGCGACATCTGCGGCATCGCCGTTCGCGAGGGCCAGGTCGAGCACGAACGCACGCTCATGGGCAGCAGCAAGCGCCACGGCACAGGTGGTGCTCCCCATGCCGCCTCCCGCGCCGAGCAACGCGACGTGACCCTCGTCCTCGAGCACCCGCGCCGGCGGGCGCGTGTCGAAGCAACCGGCGGCCGCGAGGGCATGACGCAGGCCGGCAGCGTCCAGCGGCCGTTCGACGATGCCGGCCGCCCCGCACTCGAGCGCCTGCTGCGCTGCACTCTCGGCACCCGCTGACGCGACGAGCAGGATGCGCGCATCCGCTCGGCGGGAGCGCTCGCCGCGCACGAGGTCGCCGGCCGCCGCGAGCGCCGAGTCGGCGGCCAGGAGCATGTCGGCGTCGGCCGAGTGCCCCGGTGCCAGGAGTGCGATCTCGGGCAGACCTACGAGCGCAGCGCGCACTTCCTCGTCGAGCGCGAGGTCGCCGCCCAGAAGGGCGAGCCGGAGGATCACGGCCCATCGCCTCGCAGGAGTAACCGCAGCTCGCGACCGCGCGGGCCGGACGCGAGAGCCAGTGCGACCCTGGCTGGAGCCCGCACCGTCACCGAGATGCCGCCCGAGCGCTCACTGGCAGCCGACAGCAGCTGCAACCCGTGCGCGGCGACGCGCGAGCCGTTCGCACCGAGGATCACCACGTCGACGAAGCGCCCGCGTTGCAGGAGGCGGGTATCCGGCGCCGATCCTTGCACCAGCTCGAGAGCGACCGCGCGCTCGCCGTGGCGCAGCGGCGACTGCGCGTCACCCGAGCGCAGCGCTCCGCGCATGAGGAAGTCGCCGCCGGCGAGGCCGATCAGCGTGCGACGACCGCCGAGCGCATCGAGCCGGCTCAGCATGGAGGGAGTGCGATCGGCGTCGGCAATCGACACGGCGACGACGTCGCTCGAGTGCACGACCTCTCCTGCAGCCACGGCGTGCCGGAGAGCCAGCACGGCGGTTCGCGACTCGCCGCTCCCCGGCAGCAGTCCGAGTACGAGGGCCGTCAGCGCGAGCGCGAGTCCCGCGGCAGCCAACCACTGCTCGCGCAGCCGATCCAGCACGCCGAAGCGGCTCACGAGCTGATCGTTCCGGCGGGCGCCAGGGGCAGGCGGAGCGTGAAGCGCGCCCCCTCACCACGCCCGACGCCGACGCTGACGCCGCCACCGTGGGCCTCGGCTACGGCTCTCACCGTCGAGAGGCCGACGCCCGAGCCCGCGACGCGGTCCGTGCCACGTGCGAACGCGTCGAAGAGGCGCGGCAGGAGCAGCCGGTCGATGCCAGGACCGTCGTCCTCCACGCCCAGCACGAGCTCGTGTGTCGATTCCTGCGTGAGCTCGACGCGTACCTCGCTGCGCGCGTGGCGCACGGCGTTGTCGAGCAGATTGTCGAGTGCCTGGCGCAGCCGTTGCGCGTCCACGACGGCCGTCACGGGAGCGGCGGGCGCGAGCAGCAGGACGCGCGTGCGACCCGAGCGGGCGCGCGCAGCGGCGACTGCTTCGTGCGCGAGGGCGCGCACATCCGCCGGAGCGCGGTGCATGTGCAGAGCCAGCGCATGGGTACGACCGAGTGCCAGCAGGTCATCCACCATCACCGCCAGGCGCGAGACCTCGTCTTCGATCGTCTGGAGCTTGGCTGCGCGGGGGCGGGAGCGCTCTCCTCGGCGCAGGGCCGACGCGTACGTGCCGATCACGGCCAGCGGGTTGCGCAGGTCATGGCTGACCTGTGAGACGTAGAGCCCGCGCTCGCGGTCGAGATCGCGCAGTCCAGTGGCCAGCTGCTCGAGCGACGCTGCCACGCGCCCGACTTCGCTGCGGCTCGGCAGGAGTGCGACGTCGCGTTCGCCGTCGCCGATCCTCTGGGCTGCGACCACGATGGTCTCGAGCTGTTTTCGATGGCGGCGGCCCGCCCGCTCGAACAGCCGCACGCCGACGAGCACCAGGAGGAGGCCGATCGGAGCGAGCCCCTCCGCCTCGATCAGCAGAAGATCGCGCTCGACGTGCTGCGGTGCACGGCTCACCGCGAGCATCCGTCTCGTTCCCACGCGCGCCTCCGCGAACGTGCCGAGCTCGGACGCGCGACCTGCTCGCGCGGCCGCGATCAGCGCCGCGTCGCCGCCCGACACTCCCGCCTCGAACCAGGCCAGCCGCGTCCCGGGAACGCGGGGAACGCGCCCCTGCGCGAGGGCGGGCGACGCCGCGTCGAGCGTCCGCACCAGACTCGCCCGGCCTTCGCTCGCGACGCGGTCGTGAACGCGAGCGACGACGAGCAATCCGATTGCCGCCAGGGCGAGCGCCACGACCAGGGCGACCGCGATCGAGAGGCGGGCCTCGAGCGGCAGGTTGCGCGGCAGATAGCTAGAGCGCACGAGCGACTTCGAGGCGGTAGCCACGCCCCCACTCGTTCACGATGGGATCCGTCGGGGCGCCGGCCGCCACGAGCTTTCGCCGCAGGCGGCTGGCGTGCGAGTCCACGGTGCGCGTCCGCAATGTCGCGGGCATGCGCCAGACCTCCCTCAGGAGATCGGCCTTCGAGCGCACGGCACCGGGGTCGCGTGCGAGCTCGAGCAGCAGATCGTATTCGCGACCGGAGAGCGGCAGCTCACGCCCGGCCCAGGTCGCCCGGCGCGCCGACGGCTCGAGCAGGAGAGCGCCCACGCGGATGTCCGCATGGACCCTGCGCCCGCGGGCGAGCAGCGCGTGCACTCGCGCGATCAGCTCGGGCAGCGCGAACGGTTTTCGCAGGTAGTCGTCGGCACCGCGCTCGAAGGCGCGCAGGACGTCGGCCTCCTCGGTGCGCGCGGTGAGGACGAGCACCGGCGTGCCGCTGTCGAGCCGGTCTGCACCGCAGCGCAGTCGTCGCAGGACGTCCAGGCCCGATCCATCCGGAAGCCCGATGTCGATGACCGCGACGTCGGGCACGAGGTCGTCGAGCATGCGCAGCGCCTGCCGGAGCGAGCGCGCCTGGCGGACGTCGAAGTCCTCTTCGGCGAGTTGTTCGGCGAGCACGTCGGCGAGCTTCGCCTCGTCCTCGACGAGTAACACGGTCCTGCGCATCTCGATCTCCCCCTCGCAGCCTTCTGGCTCCCGGCGCCACCGTAAGCGCAAACAAGCTGGATGATCAAGACGGTCGAGACGATTGACACACTTTCGTCACGCTCTGGTCGCGAGCCGTGTGACTCAGGTGTATCGAGCGCGCGTCAGAACGCCGGGTCGACGCGCAACGTCATGCCTTCGCGGAGGCCCAGCCGAGCAGCTTCGCCCGGCCCGATCTCGAGCACGTAGCGAGCTCGTCTGCAACCCGCCATTCGCCACGGCGAGAGGTTGTGGACGATGCGCACGACCTGCAGGTCGGCATCGCAGAAGACGATGTCGAGCGACATCCGCATGAAGAACATGTGGATCGACTTCTCGCGGAAGGCGAGCCCTTCGCCGGGTGGCAGGGCACGGCGGCCGAGCAGGCCCCGGGTTCGGCTGGTGAGACTGCGCGCAAAGCGCATGCGCTCGAGCAGGGGCCGCGCGTCGGGGCCGTGCAGCTGATGCCAGGTATCCATCCGATCCCAACCGTAGTCGCCGATGGCCCGGCGATTCGGGAGCGTCAGGCCGATGATCTACGCTTCGCGCCGTCAAGGGGGCTCATGGACGCCGAAGACACTCAGCACGATCCACTGCGGGACGCACGTGAAGCGGCGCTGCGCCGCATCGGCGAGATGCGACAGCGGAATCTCGGGGCGAGCCAGCCAGCCGGCCCGGATCTGCGCACGCTCCTGGCACGCTCCGAGCGACACGTCGAAGAGTTGCGCCGATCCGCGAGCGAGCTTGCCGCGATCCTGCCGACGCGCGTCGAGGCCGCCGTCGCGCGTGCCCTGGGCGAGGACGAGGGCGGCCTCGGCCGCAGGCTCGACACGGTCCTCGATCGAAGCGGGCAGATCAGCGCTGCGGTCGAGCGCGTCGAGCGCGACCTGCTGGCCGAGCGCATGGCGCGCGTCGAGGACCTCGAGGTCCTCGTCGACCTCGTCAGCGGCGGCCTCACGGCACTGCGCGCCGACCTGCGTTCGGTGCGCCGGGAACTGGCCGAGCTACAGGCCGTCGTCGGCCAGCCGCTGCAGGTGACCGTCGCACGCGAGCAGAGCGCCGAGGCCGTCGCTCCCGAGGAACGGCCGGCGGCCGTGCGTGTGCGGGCGAGCATCGAGGACGCGGCGACGACCGCGAGCCCGCGTGCCGACGCATCCTGATACGCCCTCGTCACATGCGCGCCTAGATCCGTCACAGGCCGCGCCGCCATCGTGGCGGCATGCGGGAACGAGCTCAGGCAAGCGTCGAGACGATCGCGCTCCTGGCGGCGGTGATGGCCCTCGGCGCCGCGCTCATGCTGGGCGTCGCGCAGCTCGGGCCGCCGCTGGCGGGATCGATCGGCGACGCGCTCTCAGGCGCGTTCGGTCCGGGCGCAGCGACGGCGCCGGGCCTCGACCCGTACGAGCGCCTCCTCGTCGCCAGTGCGACGAGCCCCGACCCCGACGGCGCGACGTTGCTCGACCTCCGGACGAACCTGCGCGCGCGCCTCTCCCCGAAGTCCGCGGACGCGGCCTTCGCGGCGACCCTGCACCCCCTCGTCGTTCGCGCCCTGTCGGCAGCGTCGATCGCGGGCGCTCCTGGCGACATCACAGTCATCGATCGCGGCGCCGAGGACTCGTGGCTGCGCGAGCGCTTTCACCCCGGAGCGCTCAGTCGCTTCAAGGAATTCGCCGTGAGCATCGCAGGCAAGCCGGGCGCGATCGCCACGCTCTTCCACGACGTAGGCCTCGGCTCCGACGAGGCAGACGGGATCGAGCCCGGCCACGCCGCGGGAGACCTCGTCGTCGAAGTCGACGACGGCCTCCGCGAGGTGGTCATGCGTCGACGGCCAGGGATGGGCCTGACCGTCGTCGCGGAACAAGCGCGGCTGTCGATCACCGGCGGAACCCAGCGGTGAACGTCGCCGGTCAGGCCTCGGTCGAATACGCGGGTCTGCTGGGGCTTGCTGCGGTCCTCGGCGCCGCGCTCGCGCTCACCGCCGGGCCTCCCCTGGCGAGCGCGCTCCGCGACGCGTTCGCCTCGCCGCTCTCGCGCGGCGCAGCCGGACCGCACCGGATCGTCGCCGGCGCCGCGGACATCGCCGACGTCCAGTCAGCGCTGCTCCCCGGCGAGGACGCGCGCACGCCCGACGCGGCCCTGGTCGCTCTCGGGCGCCGGCACGGCGCTGTGCAAGCCGAGGAGGTTGCCTCGGCGGTGGTCCTCGGCGCTGCGCTCGCGACGGCGCCGTGGCTGGGTGCGAGTCGCACGTATCGCGCGTGGTCGGCTCGTGACGACGGTCCGTACAAGCCCTTGATCACGACGAGCGGCGACCGCGACGTGGAACGGCCGACGGGCGCGCCCGTGGCGATGTGGGTCACGGTCGCGGCGCAGCGGCAGGCCGTTGCGAGCGCCCTCGCGCACCACCCGAACGTCGCCGGCCTCGCACTCGACGTCATCGCGCTGATCCCGGAGGGCGGCCTCGTGCGACTGGTTGCCGGCGCGGGCGCGCGTCCGTTCGAGAAGCTCGCGGTCACGAGCGTGCGCGACGCCATCGACAAGGCGCGGAAGAGCATCGACGCCATCGAGATCGTGGAGTCCGACGACGGCGATCTGCCACCCGGAATGCGGGCAGGCGACGTCGTCGTCGCCTGGCCGGTTCACCGCACGGCCTGGCGCGATGGCCGGAGCGACCCCGCTCCCCGGATCGACTCGCACGGCTTCGGATCCGTCCGGCTCGTCCAGGACTACACGCACCTCGTCTTTCTGCGACCGGGCGCTCGCGGCCTCGCCGTGATCGCTCAGGGGTTCGGGACGTGACGCGGCCCATGTCCGACGACCACTGCCCGCCACCTGGCGGGCCGAGAGGAGGAGATCTCCCATGTTCCGATCCATCACACTCCGCGTTGCGGTACGCGCTCTGCTGGCCGAGCGCGGGCAGGGCACAGTCGAGTACGTCGGCATCGTGCTGGCCGTTGCGGCGCTGCTCGTGGCCGTGGCCGCAGCGATCGACAACAAGGTCGGAGGCCCGATCGCGACCGCGCTCGTCCGCCGCCTGCAGGAGGCGGTGACACAGGTCGGAACTGCCAAGCACGGTTAGCCGACCCGGAGCGCCGGGGCGCGCCCCTCCGCGCCCCGGCCCGCGGCCGCCTGCCTATTCCGCCACGAGCTCAGACGCAGGTTCCGGGCTCGGGGCGGCGCCCGAGCCAGCGGCCAGCGGCAGCGACAGCGTGAACGCGGCACCGCCGCCCGGGCGCTCGCCCACGACGATTGTCCCGCCCATCGCCAGTGCGAGCTCGGACGAGACGGGAAGGCCGAGGCCGATGCCGTGCCCCACGCTGCTCGTGACGAACGGGCGCAGGATCGCGACCCGGTCCTGCTCCGGGATGCCCGGGCCCGTATCGCTCACGATGACCTGCCCCACGCCGGCCCCCTTCGCCACGTCCACCGTGACGTGGCCGCCGATGGGTGTCGCCGTCAGCGCGTTCGTGACGAGGTTCGTGACGATCTGCAGGATGCGGTCGCCGTCCCCGAGCACGACCGGTTTGGCAGCGGCGTTCACCTGCAGGTCGATGCGGCGAGCGCGGGCCTGCTCGCGCTGCGCGCCGGCCGCGTGCTCGCACACCGTGAGGACGTCGACCTCCTCGACGTTGAGCGAGAATTTGCGCGTCTCGAGGCGTGCCAGGTCGAGCAGGTCGCCGATCAGCCGTTGCAGGCGCCCCGCCTCCGCCAGCACGATCTCGAGGGACGCCTGGCGCTCGTCCTCGCCGTCGATGACGCCGTCGGCGATCGCCTGCACGTGGCCCTGGATCGACGTCAGCGGCGTGCGCAGCTCGTGCGAGATGCGCATCAGGAAGTTGCGCTCGTGCTCGCTCGCCTCCTTGAGCTGGCGCGCCATCTGCTCGAAACGGTGCGCGAGCTGGCCGAGCTCGTCGGGGCCCTTGGAGGCAAGGTGTACGTCGTAGTCGCCGAGCGCGATGCGCTCGCTCGCCTGCGTCAGCTCGCGCACCGGACGAGTGATGCGCCGGCTGAGCAGCAGTGCGACGAGTGCCGCGGCGGCCAGCGCCAGCAGCAGGGGCGGGACGAAACGGCGCCCCTGCACGAGCGTCGAGGTATTGATCGTGCGCACCGGGCGTGCCACGACGATCGCGCCGATCAGCGGCTTGCCGTAGCGGAAGCCGGCCGCTGCGGCGATCGTGGACGTGCCGTCGGCGAGCTTGAGGTTGAGCGTCTGCGCGCGGTTCTTCTTGCCCAGCAGCGCCCAGTTCAGGCGCGCCTCGGTGCCCTTCGGGGCGTGCCCGAAGTTCACCTCGTCGATCGGGGCCGAGAGACCGCCCTGCCCGACGAAGTAGACGTTCGCGTTCGTGATCCCGCCCAGACTGGTCGCGAAGTCAGGCGGCGCCCCGGCCTCGCCGTGCAGGCGCTTCTCGGCGAACTCCTCGATCAGCTTCACGATCAGCAGCGACTGGCGAGCCAGATCGGCGCGTGCGCGCGAGCGCTCGTCCTGCGAGAACTGCCGCACCGCGACGGCGGCGAAGAGGAAGGCAGCGATCGCGAGGCTGACCAGGAAGAGCGCGACAAGTCGCGTTCTAAGAGACCGCAGAGGCATCGTCGGCAACCTTGTAGCCGACACCCCAGACGGTCACGATCGGGCATGTCTCGCCGATCTTGCGCCGGAGCTGGCGCACGTGCACGTCCACCGTGCGCGTATCGCCGGCGAACGTGTAGCCCCAGACTCGCTCGAGCAGCTGGTCGCGCGTGAGTACGAGCCCGCTGTGGTCGAGCAGCTCCCAGAACAGGTCGAACTCCTTCGGAGCCAGCTGCACCGGCGCGCCGTCCACGAGCAGCTCGCGGCGGCCGGCGTCGATCGCGATCAGACCGTGCGTGCGCCGGCCCTTCGAGACCGGAGGCGGCGCGGTCGCGCGGCGCAGGATGGAGCGGATGCGCGCGACGAGCTCGCGCGGATTGAAGGGCTTCGTCAGGTAGTCGTCGGCTCCGACCTCGAGACCGACGATCTTGTCCACGTCGTCGTCGCGCGCCGTGAGCATGAGGATGGGGACGGTGCTCGTGGCGCGCACCGCGCGACAGACCTCGAGGCCGTCCATGTCGGGCAGGTTGAGGTCGAGCAGGATGAGCGCGGGATCGGCGCTGACGGCCTTCTCCTTGGCCTCCGCGCCGTTGACGGCCCGGTCGACCATGAACCCGGCCTTCTCGAGGTAGGCGCTGACGAAGCTCGCGATGTTCGCTTCGTCCTCGACCACGAGGATGCGCTCACTCATGGTCTCACTCTAGCGAGGCACTGCGCCCGCACAGGGGCTGCGCTCAGCTGCCCGGGGCCGTCGTAGTGGGCACCGTGACGGGCGGGGGCGGCGGCGCCGGCGGCGGCGCGCCGGTGAGAGCGAGCTGGAAGAGCTTCCGGATCTCCCTCGGAGGCTTGGCCACGAGGCTTCCCGGGCTGTTCCAGCGAGAACGCACGCCGTTGACCGTCTGCACGCCCTTGCCCCGCACCTGCAGGCGGCCGTAGATGCCGGCGCCATTGAACGTGCTCGCGCCCGTGACGGTCACGCGGTAGAGCGTGCCCGAGATGCGGAAGGCGGTGCTCTTCGTGCCTCCGGCCGGCACGTAGGTGCGGGAGCCATCGGCGTTGGTGGTGGCGAGCACCGGGGAATCGACATGGATGTCGTGCTCGGGCGAGTAGTCGGCGATCACCAGCGAGGCGCCCGAGAAGATGACGCCGTAGCTGACGCCGCCGCCGCCGGTGAAGATCTGGCGGCCGGCGCCCTTCGACACGAACACGCCGCGCTCGCCCTTGGCGGAAGCGCCCGCATCGGCGATCGGGGCGACGGTCAGGGCCGCGAGCAAGGCACCGAGCGCAGCCCGCAGCACGAAGCTGCGACTGACAGGCGCACGCTGATCGCTGGGGAGGCGCATGTCCCGATTATCTCTCCAGGAGGTCACGGTGCGGTGCTGCGGCGGTAAGGATTTCGTAAGTTCCGGGGCATTCGGCCCGGTGCTTTCACCCCCCCGCACCGTAGTCATAGAAGCCCCGGCCCGACTTGCGGCCCAGCAGGCCCGCGTCGAGCATGCGCCGCAGCCGCGGCGGCGGCGCCATGCGCGGCTCCGGGAGTGCTGCGTGCAGCGCCTCGGCGGCGTGCACGTGGACGTCGATGCCGACGAGGTCGATGAGACGGAACGGGCCCATCGGCCAGCCGGCGCCCGCGGTCATGGCGGCGTCGATCTCGGCCGCGGAGACGCCGGTCTCCTCCAGCGCTCGCACGGCGTCGTTGAGCGCGGGCACGAGCAGGCGGTTGACGATGAACCCCGGCGTGTCGTTGCAGCGCACGGCCTGCTTGCCGCAGGCCTGCATGAGCGCGCAGGCTGCGGTATACGGCCCGTCGCCGGTGCGCTCGGCCCGCACGACCTCGACGAGCGGCATGAGCGGCGCCGGGTTGAAGAAGTGCAGCCCGAGGCAGCGCTCCGGATGCGCGCTCCCGGCCGCGATGGCCGTGACGGAGATGGCGGAGGTATTCGTCGCGAGGACCGCCTGGGCACCGCAGATGTCGTCGAGTGCGGCGAACAGCTCGCGCTTCGCGCCGATCTCCTCCGCGATCGCCTCGATCACGAGCTCGCTTCCGCCGAGTGCCACGAGCTCGCGTGTGAGCGTGAGGCGCGCGAGCGCGGCGCGCCGCTCCTCGTCGCTGCGCAGGCCCTTTTCGACGCGGCGCGCGAGGCCCGCCTCGATGCGCGCGCGGGCGCGCTCGAGCGCGGGCCCGTCCACGTCGCGGCCGACGACCTCGCAGCCGCCCTCGAGCAG
>JALYLC010000046.1 GCA_030774435.1 Actinomycetota bacterium | reverse complement strand
GCACCCGTCCCGCTTGCCACCACGCAAGACGGACATCGGGCCCGATACCCGAACCCGGTTGTGAGCCGGGAGATCGCAGTTGCCGCGAGCTCGACGCGCTGGGCCGTCGGCTTCTAGGTGTACGCGTGGTAGATCGTTTCTCGTGTCGCGGGCGCCAGCCCCACAGGTGGCGAACGCCGGTGATGCGGACCTTGCGGCCATTCGCAAGTGTGATCTCGGTTCGCTGGCGGATTGCGCGGTTGGCGCGGCTAATGAGCAGGTCTGAGCACAGTGGGAGCGGTCGACGGTGCGGGCCCCGTTCGGAAAGGAGGTAAGCAGGCCTCGTGATCGCCGCCAGCGGGGCGTGATTCTTGGGGGGGGGTCAGCGATCGGGGCCATCGGTGGGCGCGGGAGCCACCTCCTGGAGGTCGCTGAGTTTGGTGGGTATGGGCCACGTCAGCGGACCACGCGGAACTCGATGTTCGGGGACCGATACGTCACCTCACCCCCGGCGCCGATATACGCCCCGGTGCCACCGAGGATGACGAAGTGATTAGTGGCATTGGGCTCGAAGATGCCGTCGTGGATAAGTGTCCCGCCCTGGAGTGTCTCGATGACGAGGCACTGGTAGCGGTGGTGATTGTGCTCGAACGTGACCACGGTGCACTGCCCGTCAGCGCGCCCGAGCCTCGTGCCGTTGTCGCTCTTGAGTAGCGTGTTGAAGACGTAGTAATCCCCTGGGTTGTCGCCCTTGGGTGGCGCATCGACCGGAAACGACGACGACGCGCCTTGGATCTCGTGCGCGTGGATGACCTCGACCGCGCTCGAGGCCTTCGTCCATGCCAGCGGGCCGCCGCTCGCCCACGCGCCGCCGATGAGAGCGGCGAGAATCCCGACGACCATCGTTGTGCTGCGGATGCTGGGGTTGACGCTCATGGTGCCCCTCCGTGCTCGCGCCGCGTGGTTGCGGCTGTTGTGGCGAGGATAGACGGGAGCAGATTCCTCTTCCTCTCGCATGGCGTGCAAACGATCGCCGTCGGCAAGGAGCCATCCGCGTCGCGATCGGTGGCGGCTTCGTCTGGGTCACAAGGCGCCCTCGACGGCACCGTCATGCGCATCGATCCGCGCATCAACATGAGCGTGCAGACGATGCACGTCGGCAGCCGGCCCTCCGACATCGCGTATGGCGAGGGCGCGGTCTGGATCGCCGACTCGGGAGACAGTACGGTCACGCGCATCGACCCGCGCACCGGCACGAGCCGCTCGGCTTCCCGTCCCCGCTTGTGCGAGCCGCCTCGCCATCGGCGACGGCGCCGTCTGGGTGACGAGCGCGGCTCCGGTCGCCGTCAGCCGCGTCGATCCCAGACAGGAGCCGTCGTCGATACCATCGGCTCGGGCAGCGCCGCGGGCGTAGTCGCGGCCGGCGAGGGCGCGGTCTGGGACGTCAACAGGCAGGCACCGTGTGGCGGATCGACCCCGCCTCCGACGAGCCCATCGCAACGATCCTCGTCGACTCGGGTCCGAACGGCATCGCTATCCGGCGTCTGGGTCGGCAACGAGCACAGCGGCACCCTCACCCGCATCGACGCCACCACCACCGACAGCGTCGCCCAGATCGTCATGACCGGCAACCGGCCAGAACGCATCGGTGCGTTTCGCGCGCGCTGATGCTCGCGTGAAGCGGCGACCTTGGCGTGACCATGGGGCGCCGGTGTCTCGCGTTTCGGGTGGCTGGACGGTGTGTTTCGTAACGCTGCGTTGACCGTGGCGTTACATCGGCGGGCTAGCGTCGTTGGCCATGGAGGGCTTCGAGCGCTGGGGTGTCGTGCGCGCCGCCAGCAAGTGGATGGACAGTTGTCGGCCCACTTCTGGGGCGTATGCTCGCCGCTGATGTATGCGGTCTTGTTGGTCGAGGATGACGACAGGCTGTGCCGGGCGACCGCGGCCGCGCTCACGCGTGACGGCTTCGCGATGAGTGTGGCCGGGGATGGCGTTGGCGGCTTGGCTGCGTTTCGCGAGCGGCGGCCGGATCTGGTCTTGCTTGACGTGATGCTTCCTGGCATGGATGGCGTCAGCGTGTGCCGTTCGATCCGCGCTGAGAGCCTGACGCCGATCGTGATGCTGTCTGCGCGCAGCGACCCGATCGATGTTGTGCTGGGGCTCGAGGCCGGCGCGGACGATTACGTGACCAAGCCGTTCGATACCCCGGTGCTGGGAGCTCGTCTGCGGGCCGTCCTGCGGCGTGTCGAGCGGTTGGCGACCTCGACGCAGATCCGTGTCGGTGGTTTTGAGATCGATGAGGCGGCGATGATCGTGCAGCGCGACGGGGTTCGCGTGCCGCTGACGACGACGGAGTTCCGGCTTCTCGCTGATCTTGCCCGCAACGCCGGGATCGTGCGCGCGCGCCCGGCGTTGCTCGCGGATGTCTGGGGGTATGAGTGGGCGGGCGACACTCGACTGGTCGATGTGCACGTGCAGCGGTTGCGCGCCAAGCTCGGCGCTGATCTGATCGAGACTGTCCGCGGCGTCGGCTATAGGTTGGTGCGCGGGTGAATACGCTCCGCGCGCGTCTTGCTGTGGCCTTCGCGCTGACGGCTGCCCTTGCGACGAGCTTGGTCGGCGTGGTCGTGTACGAGGGCACGGCGGCTGACCTCCTCGGGCGCGCGCGCAATCAGACCGCACAGGCCGTGCGCAGCGCGCGCGACCGGTACGAATCGCAGCGACGGCTCGTCTCTGGGGCGACCGTGCGTGGGAGCCTTGCCCCGTCGCGGCTGCGCGCCGTCGTCGCGCAACGACAGCGCGTGGCCACGCTCGTATCGGGGTCGGGGCGCGCTGCGAGGGTCTGGGGCGGAGCGCCAGTGGCGGGCCTTGCGAGCGGGATCTACGTCTCGCGATCGTTCGCCGAGGAGGATCGCCAGCTCACCGCCCTGCGACGACTGCTGCTCATCGCGACCGTGCTCGCGACCTTGGTCGCCGCCGGGGTCGGGTTGGTGCTCGCGAGCAGGCTGTCGCTGCGGTTGCGCCGTGCCGCTGCTGCTGCGCGGCGCGTCACGACAGGTGAGTTGAGGGCGCGCATCGGCATGCAGGGGTCAGACGAGGTGGGCGCGCTGGCGCGCGCCGTCGATGAGATGGCCGACGCGCTCAACGAGCGCATCCTGCGTGAGCGGCGCTTCGCGGCCGACACCGCGCACGAGTTGCGCACGCCTGTCTCGAGCCTGGTCACCGCCGCGGGGCTCCTACCCGCGGGGGAGGCCGCTTCGATCGTGCGCGAGAGCGTCGATCGCCTGCGCCGCTTGATCGAGCAGCTGCTCGAGATCGCGCGCCTCGAGGGCAATCTCGACGCGGTTCAACTCGACAGCGTCGATCTCGTCAGCTTCGCACGCGCCGCGCAGCGCGTCTTT
>JALYLC010000045.1 GCA_030774435.1 Actinomycetota bacterium | reverse complement strand
CGCTTCGAGCCCCCCGACCACGAACGCGACTCTTGAAACCAGTTCTGAGCAGGCTCTGGCCCGTGCTCCGTTAGAGCTTCTTGGCCGCCTGCGCGCGCGCGTCGCCCCCGGCGAAGGAGCCGCTCCAGAACGCGCTCGCCGGCGGTGCGCTCGCGAACAGGCGCGAGAGTGTGACCACCTTCAGGTGGCGCCGCTCGAGCGCGCGCAGGATCGCGGGCAGGGCGCGCAGCGTCTCCTGGCGATCGCCGCCTCCGTCGTGCATCAGCACGATCGAGCCCGGTTGCACATTGGCGAGCACCCGGCGCACGATCGCCTTCGTGCCCGGGAGCTGCCAGTCGCGGCTGTCGACCGACCACAGCACGGGGATCAGCCCGAGGCTGCGGCCGAGGCGGTTGACCGCGGGCCCGGTGGCGCCATAGGGCGGCCGGAAGAAGCGCGGCTGCACGCCGGTCGCCCGTGCGACGAGCCCGCGCGTCCACTGCAACTGGCGCCTTCGCGCGGGCTCGCGCAGCGCCAGCAGATCGGCGTGGCTGTAGGTGTGGTCGGCCAGCTCGTTGCCCGTTGCGGCCGTGTGCCGCAGCACCGGCTCCATGCCCCGCGTGGAGCGCCCCACCACGAAGAACGTCGCGTGGACGTGGTGGTTCGCGAGCACTCGGAGGATTGCGGGGGTTCGTCCCGACGGGCCGTCGTCGAACGTCAGCGCGACCATGCGCTTGGCCGGGTTCCCGTGCGTGACTCCCTCGCTCGCGGGCAGCGCTGCGCGCAGGCCGAGCAGCAGATTCGGCGGCGCGGGCAGGGGGCGCACCGGCATCCGCCGCGTCGGCGCCGCGGACTGCGCCGCGAGCCGGGCGGCCATGGGCTTGCCGCCTGGCGACCAGAGCGCAGTGCCGATGCCCGCCAGTGCCGCAATCGCAACGACCAGCCAGAACACCCGCCGGCGACGTCTCTGCCTCAGCCAGCGCGCGCGCCGCTCGGCGCTGACGCGCTCGAGCCCTTCGCTCGTCGCGGCGACCATGGCCCTACTGTGCCACGCGAATCCGAACCAGGCGTCAGAACATGCTGCAAATGAGCTATTTCTCGGCTCAGGCGCGCGCGCCCGGCCCGTAGGCGAGGCGCAGGAGCTTCCCCTCGGCGAAGCGCGCCGGCCGTAGCTCCGAGACGTCGATCACGGGCTCGTCCCCGACGATCTCGGCGGCGACGACTTCGCCGACGGCGGGTGAGAGCTTGAAGCCGTGGCCGCTCCAGGCGAGCGCGAGCTGCAGTCCCTCGACGCCGGGCGCCTCGCCGACGACGGGGTTCCAATCGGGCGAGTAGTCGTACGGGCCCGCCCAGGCGCGCTGCCAGGCTGCTCCGGCGAGCATCGGATAGCGCTCTGACAGGGCGCGTCGGATGGCCGCCTCGTAGCCCGGCGACGCGTCGTGGTCGCAGTCGTCGGCCGCGTCCAGCGGCTCGTCGCCGAAGTAGGTCACGGCGCAGAACAGCGCTCCGCGATCGGGCCGCACCACGACGTTCGTGACAGCGTCCGAGCAGACGACGTTCGGGCGTGGCGCCCCGGCGGGCTGACGCAGCACCGCGACCTGGATGCGCTTGAGCGCGATCGGGACGTCCACGCCGATCGGCATCAGCAACTCGCGCGCCCAGGCGCCCGTCGCGAGCACGACGCGGTCGCAACCGATGTCGCCTTCGCTCGTACGCACGCCCCGAACACGCTGGCCCTCGACGATCAGCGCGCTCACGCCGCAGCCGAATCTCGCCTCGAGGCCATGGGCATAGCCCGCAGCGAACCAGCCCAGGATCATCTTGTGCGCGTCGGCGAAGCCGCCGTCGGGCTCGTAGGCGGCGCCGGCTATGCCGTCGAGTGCGAGCAGCGGCTCGATCTGCGCGATCTCGGAAGGCCCGACGAAGGACGTCTCGAGCCCGAGCGCCGCCAGCCGCGCGACGTTGTCGCGCGAGGCCTCGACGAGCGCCTCGGGCACCGGCAGGAGGTAGCCGGTCTCGACGTAGCCGGCATCGCCGATTCCCACCTCGTCGGCCCAGTGCATGATCGTGTGCGAACCGCGCATCGCCAGCAACGCAGTCACGGCATTCGAGTAGTGGCGGCGCACCATGCCGAACGTGCGACCCGAATCGCCGCTGCCGAGAGCGCCGCGCTCGAGCAGCAGGACGCGCCCTGCGCCCCTGCGGCACAACTGGTAGGCGATGGACGTCCCGAAGAGCCCGCCGCCGACCACGACGACATCCGCGTGCTCAGCCATGCGGCGGGAGTATGCGCCTCGCCGCTGCTACGGTCCGCCACCACCGTCCGGATGCCAGGAGGCCATTGGTGCCGAGTCCGCGAGATGACTCGCTGTTCGTCCCCAGCAGAACCGCCGAGCACGCGCGCACGTTCGTCTCGTGGCCGTGCCGCCACGACCTCTGGGGCGACTTCCTGGGCGAGGCGGAGGCCGAGTACGCGGCGGTCGTCGCGGCCATCGCGCGCTACGAGCCCGTGACCGTGATCGCGCCGCCCGGCGTGACGCCCCGCCTGCCGGCGGAGACGGCCTACCCGGTCGATGTCGCGGAGCTTCCGATCGACGACTCCTGGGTGCGCGACAACGGGCCGATCTTCGTCGTCGACGGGCGAGGGGGCGTGGCCGCCGTGCATTTCGGCTTCAACGCCTGGGGCGGCAAGTACGCGCCCTTCGCGGACGACGCGCAATTGCCGGCGAGGCTCGCACGGCTGCTCGGCATGCGCGTCTACGACGCGCCGCTCGTGGCCGAGGGCGGCGGGCTCGCATTCGACGGCGAGGGCACGCTGATCACGACCGAGTCCGTGCTCTTGAACGCCAACCGCAACCCGAGCTTCTCGCGCGAGCAGGTCGAGGAGCTGCTGAGCGCGTATCTCGGGATCGAGAAGGTGATCTGGCTGCGCGGCGGCCTGGTGGAGGATCGCGACACCGACGGCCACTCCGACAACGTCGTGCAGTTCGTGCGGCCGGGCGTCGTGCTCGCACAAATGGCGCCCGACCGCTCCAACCCGAACTGGGACGTCCTGGGCGAGAATCGCGACCGGCTGGAGAACGGGCGGGACGCCGCGGGGCGCCGGCTCGAGATCGTCGAGATGCCGGTGCTGCCCTACGTCGAGGTCGCCGGGGAGCGCTTCGTCGTGCCCTACACGAACTACTACCCCGTCAACGGCGGCATCGTGGCGCCGCAGGTCGACGACGCGGACGACGAGGTGGGCTTCGCGCTGCTGCGCGAGCTCTTCCCCGAGCGCGAGGTCGTCGGCGCTCCCAGCCGGCTGCTGGCGTATGGCGGTGGCGGGATCGGCTGCATCACCCAGCAGTTGCCGGCCGGGATGGCGCTGGTCCCATGAGGAGCGCGAGCCCATGATTCGCACGGGTGAGGACTACCGCGCGTCGCTGCGCGACGGCCGCGAGGTCTGGATGAGCGGCGAGCGCGTGCACGATGTCACGACGCATCCGCAGTTCAGGCCGCTCGTCGATGCGCGGGCGCGCATCTACGACATGGCGCACGAGGATGCGACGCGCGATGTCGTGTCCTACGCCGGCGAGGACGGCGAGCGCAATGCGATCTCGACGCAGTTGCCGCGCAGCCGCGAGGACTGGGCCGCCAAGCAGCGCATGGTCGACGCCGTATTCGACGACCTGGGCGGCGTGGTCACGCGCGTGGGCGACGAGACGGTCGGCGAGATGTGGTCGCTGTTCGACGGCAAGGCCGTGCTGGACGAGGTCGATCCGCAGTGGTCGGGCAACATCGAGCGGCACATCCTGCGGGCGCAGCGCGAGGACCCCTTCCACGTCTCCGCGAACACCGATCCCAAGGGCGATCGCTCCAAGCGACCGCAGGATCAGGACCCAGACATGCTGTTGCACGTCGTGCGCGAGACGGACAATGGCATCGTCGTGCGCGGCGCCAAATACGAGACCGCCGCGGCCTACTCCAACCAGGCCTTCGCGAAGCCCACGATCGCGAACTGGGGCGACTCCGAGTTGTCGGAGTACGCCGTCGGCTTCATCGTCGAGATGGCGTCGAAGGGCCTCAAGCACATCTGCCGCGCCGGTTTCGCTGACCGCGCGCCCGCGGCCGATTATCCGATCGCCAGCCGCTTCGACGAGATCGACACGCTCGTCGTCTTCGACGACGTCGAGATCCCGTGGGAGAACGTCCTCTTCTACCGCCATACGCGCGCGGCGAGCTACATCCGCGCGACGCTGCACCGCTACAGCGCGTTCGCCTACGTGCAGCGCAACGTGCGCCTGGCCGATCTGATGATCGGCGCCGCGCTGCACAACGTGCGGCAGACGGGCCTCGAGAAGCAGCAGGCCGTGCAGGAGAAGCTGGCACAGCTGGCGTGCTACCGCGAGGGCATTCACGCGCATCTGACCGCTGCCATCGCACTCGCGGAGGAGAGCCCCGGAGGCCTGCTGATGCCGAACCAGTCGCTGCTCTATACGGGCCGCGTACTCGCCACCTCGGGCATGCCGGGCGCGATGCACATTGCCCGCGAGCTGTGCGGCGGGCAGATTTGCGTGACGCCCGACGCGGCCACGTTCGCGGGCGCCGAAACCGGGCCGTGGATGGAGAAGTTCTACTCCATCAACGAGCGCTGGACGGCCGAGGACCGGCGCAGGCTGCTGGCCTATGCACGCGACCTGCTCAACTCCGACTACGCCGGCCACAGGCTCACGTTCCAGCTCTTCGCGCAATCGCCGCCGTTCGCCAACCTGGCCGCCGTGTACCGCAGTTTCGACTGGTCGGGCCCGCTGCGCCACGTGCAGCAGGCCGCCGGGCTGTCCGAGCGCGTGCTGGAAGAGAGAGGATGACAATGGCGCCGACGCACGTCCGCATCCGCCCCTTCAACACGAAGGACACCTATCCGGAGCAGCGCCTCGACAACGACCTCTGCCAGGCCGTCGTCGCCAGGGACACGATCTACCTGCGCGGGCAGGTCGCGCAGGATCTCGACACGCGCGAGAGCCTTGCGATCGGCGACCCGGCGGGTCAGGCCGGGCACACGATGGACAACATCGAGCTGCTCCTGGGCGAGTGCGGCGCGACACTTGCCGACATCTGCAAGTGCACCGTCTACCTGACCGACATCCGCTACCGCGAGCCGGTGTACCGCGTGCTCGGCGAGCGCCTGCGCGGCATCTTCCCCGCGTTCACGGGCCTCGTGGTGGTCGCGCTCGCCCGCCCGGAGTGGGTCGTCGAGGTCGACGTCATCGCTGTGAAGTCGTGACGTTCTCTCTCGCTGGACACTGCGCTGCAAGCGGCCGCTTCGGCATCGTCGTCACGTCCTCCAGCCCGGCCGTCGCGGCGCGGTGCGCGCACGCGCGGGCCCGCGTCGGCGCCGCTGCCTCGCAGAACGTGACCGATCCGGCGCTCGGTCGCCTGTTGCTCGATCTCCTGGCCAGCGGCCTGTCGGCGGCCGAGGCGATGACACAGCTGGTGGCCACCGCAGCTCACGCGGAGTTCCGCCAGCTCACGTGCGTCGACGGCGGAGGTCTCGTGGCGTCGTACTCGGGCGAACGCACGCTCGGCCGCCACGCAACCGCCGAGGGCGCCGGCTGCGTCGCCGCGGGCAACCTGCTGGCCGACGAGGGCGTGCCCGAGGCCATGGTCGACGCTTTCGAGGGCGCCGACGGCGACGACCTCGGCGACCGCCTGGTCGCCGCCCTCACCGCCGGGCTGGCCGCCGGGGGCGAGGAGGGCCCGGTCCGCTCGGCCGGAATGCTCGTCGTCGACACCGTGCCCTGGCCGGTCGCCGACCTGCGCGTCGACTGGCACGACGAGCCGATCCACGAGCTGGCGCGCCTGTGGCTGCTGTGGCAGCCGCAACTGGACGCCTACGTGGCGCGGGCGCTCGACCCCTCCCAGGCCCCGAGCTACGGCGTGCCGGGCGACGAGTGAGCGTCAGCCGTCACGTCGCCGGAATGAGCCGGCGGTGAATGCGCACCTGCGCACGCGCGAGCAGCGGATAGCCGACACGCTCCGCAAGCTCGAGACGGAGGTCGACGTCTGGGTCGCGTCTGCGAGCGAGGACGGAAGGGCGAATATCGCTCCTCTGTCCTTCGTGTGGCACGACGGGGCGCTCACGATCGCGATGCCCGCGACGAGCCTCACCGCCCGCAATCTCACGCGAGCCGGCTGGGCTCGCATGGCCCTCGGGCCCACGCGCGACGTCGTCATGCTGGATGGGCCGATCGACGTGCTGCCGATCGGAGCGGTTCCGGCGCTCGAGGATGCCCACGCTCGGGCGACCGGCTTCGACCCGCGCGAGCAGGCCTCCGCGTACGTCTACATCCGCCTCAGACCCGAGCGGATCGAGGCCTGGCGCGAGGCCCACGAGCTCGCCGGTCGACAGCTGATGGAGGACGGCGCCTGGCTCGCGCAGGGCAGCGTCACGTGACACTATCCAGGTGACCACTGACGCGAGGAGGGCGCGATGGCGACCAGCCCGTATCCCGTGCAGTTGAGCGTCGACTATCCGGATCGGCAGCTCAACCGCCTGACGAGCGCACTGCGCATCTTCACGGCGATCCCGATCCTCATCCTGGTGGGGGCGCTCGCGGGGAGCAATGGCAGTGCCACCTGGAGCAACGGTGACCACACGACGACGAGGAGCGTCGGCGGCGGCATCGGGCTGCTCTTCCTGGCGCCGCTGCTGATGATCGTGTTCCGCCAGAAGTACCCGCGCTGGTGGTACGACTGGAACGTCAACGTGCTGGCGTTCGCGAACCGCGTGGGCGCCTACTGCCTCCTGCTCACAGACGTCTATCCGGCGACCGACGAGGAGCAGTCCGTGCACCTGGCGGTTCCGTACCCGGACGCGAAGGAGGGCCTCAATCGCTGGCTGCCGCTGGTCAAGTGGCTGCTCGCGATCCCGCACTACATCGTGCTGTTCTTCCTCTGGATCGGCGTCATCGTGGTGGTGATCATCGCCTGGTTCGCGATCCTCTTCACGGGCCGCCTCCCGCGCGGGCTCTTCGACTACGTCGTCGGAGTCGGGCGCTGGGCCAACCGCGTGACCGCCTACGCTCTCATCCTCACGACGGACGAATACCCGCCCTTCCGTCTCTCGCCCTGAGCATTGCTCGTGAGCGGGACGTCAGGCGTCTGGCCCTTGACGTCCGGCATCCGCCATCAGTGCGCGAGCGGCTTCCCGATCTCCCAGTCGTGGCCCGAGGGATCGGTCAGGCGCCCGATGCGCCAGCCGTGGCCTTCGTACATGTCGTTGACGACCGTGCCGCCGGCGGCGATCGCCTGCGCGAACACGGCGTCCGGGTCGTCGACCGTGAGGATGAAGCGCGCGGATCCGCCGCCGAGGAAGTCCGGGCTATGGTCGGCGTCGTCGGCGACCCAGAAGACGGCATCGCCGACGGCGAGCTGCGCGACGATCTCCCCGGAGTCGTTCTCGTGGCGATGCAGCTCCACGGCACCGAAGGCGGCCTTGTAGTACTCGACCGCCGCGGCGCCCTGGCGCACTGACAACCAGGGGGCAACGCTAGCCATTGACCGAGAACGAGCTGTTCTCGTTGATGTCGCGCAGGCGCGAGTAGAACGACATGTCGAGCTCGACGCCGGTGTAGCGCGCGGTGACCTTGACCGGGTCGGAGTCGTGGTCGTGGCCCTTCTCCACGGCGTCGATCAACTCGGCCATGCAGTGGCCGACGACCGGGCCGTTCTTGAACTGGTTGCCACTCGTGCCGACCGCCATGTAGAAGCCGCCAAGATCGCTCCTGTCGTAGATCGGGATCCAGTCGTCGGAGCAGTCGTAGAGGTCGACGACGCCCTTCATCTCCTCCGGGATGGGCAGTGTCGGGATGCGCCGGGCGCAGCGATAGACCTGCGCTTCCCACTGCTCGCGCGTGATCTGGCGGTTGAAGTCGTCGGGGTTCTCGACCCACACCTGGGGATCGCAGTCGGGATCCTCGGAGCCGATCAGGATGTGGTTCCCCGTCTCGGGCCGGAAGTAGATGGCGTTGTCGCCGTCGGAGACGTGGTGCCCGTCCTTCTCGTAGTCGAAGCCGGGAGGCGACGGGACGTGGTGCACCTCGTGGCGCAGCGCCTTCGTCGTGATCTTCATGCCGTCCTCGACTCCCGCCATGCGGTTGATCACGAACGAGTGCGGCCCGGCGACGTTGACGACGATGCCGGCGTCGATCTCGCTGCCGTCGTCGAGCGTGACGCCGAGCACCTTGCCGCCGGCCTGGCGGATCTCCGTCACCTTGCGGCGATAGATGAACTGGCCGCCCCTGGCCTCGGCAGCGCGCTGCAGGTTGTGCGACGAGAGCGCCGGGTCGTTGACATAGCCGGAGTCGGGCGTGTAGATCGCGCCGGGGAGCTTCTTGCTGCGCGGCGCCGCGAAGTCGTCGTCGGACGGGCGCGACGGCGGCCAGAACTCGTGCACGTCGAAGATCGGCACCTTGCGCTCGAGCGTGGCCGTGTCCCATTCCTCGTACGGCACGCCGAGGCGGTCGTAGTGCGGCAGCACCTTGTCGTGGTGCCCGGTCGCGCTCTCCAGCAGGACCGTGCCCGCCTGCATGTACTTCGCGAGCCCAGCCTCGTCGGGCACCTCGAGGTACTCCGCCCAGTTCTTCCAGTAGAAGAACCCCTCGTAGGCCATTGCCACGCCGTCGAACGACGAGTAGTGGGCGCGGACGATCGCGCACGAGTTCGACGTCGGGCCGTAGCCGGCCGAGGGGAGCTTGTCGATGTTCAGCGTCTTGTAGCCGCGCTTGCCGAGCTCGAACGCCGTCGCGGTGCCGATCACTCCGGCGCCGATGATCACTGCGTCGACCTTCTGTCCCATCACGTGCTCCGATCTCTCGCGTTCTCGCTCTCGAGGAACGCCGCCTGGAAGCGGCGTACGTGTTCCTGCATGCGGGCCTGTGCCTGCGCCCCGTCGCCGCGGACGATCGCGTCGACGACGTCTTCGTGCTCGGCCACCGAGGCGCCGAGGGCGCTGACGCGGTCGAGAGCCACGCTCCACAGCCGCAGCACGTGGCCGTACAGCCAATCGAGCTGCGCTGCGAGCAGCGTGTTGCCCGCCGCGTCGGCGATCGCTGCGTGCAGCTCGCGGTCGAGCTCGATCAGGGCCTGGCGGTCACCAGAGGCGAGCGCGCCGCGCGTTCGCTCGACGAGCGCGCTCAGCGTCTCGCGCTCGTCGACCCCTCCGCTCTCGGCGGCGAGGCGCGCCGCCAGCCCCTCCAGCTCCAAGCGCAGCTCGAAGATCTCCTGCAGGTCGGCTGCGTCGAGCTCGGCGACGAGCGTGCCGCGGCGCGGCAGGATCACGACGAAGTTCTCCCAGGCGAGCCGCCGCAGCGCGCTGCGCACCGGGGCGAGGCCGACCCCGAGCTCCGCGGCGAGCGCGGCCTCGTTGACCGCGGAGCCCGGCGCCAGCTCGAGCGACACGATGCGCTGCCTGATGCCCGCGTAGGCGATGTCTCCCAGCGAGTCCGGCGCGGCTCGGCGCCGCTGGCGCGCGGCTCGAGCCGAGGTCGGGCGCGGCGTGCGCGCGGCCTTGTTCCCCGGGGCGGCTCGCGACTGAAATTTCACAGGCAATTGCAGTATGCGCGGCCACGTGGATGCGGTCAAGCTGCCGTCGCGGGCTCGAACAGTGTCGTGCTTACATGCCGGTATGTCGGCGGCGCTCCAGCAGCGACGGTTCCACTACGCCTTCGTGGTCGCCGCTGTGACGTTCGTCGTGCTCATGATGGCCGCCGGCTTCCGCTCGGTGCCGAGCGTCCTGATCGTCCCGCTCGGCAAGGAGTTCGGCTGGTCGCACGCGCTGATCGGCGGTGCGGTGTCGATCAACCTGATCGTCTACGGCCTCGGCGCGCCGTTCGCCGCCGCGATCGTCGAGCGCTTCGGCGTGCGCAAGGTCGTGTCGTTCGCGCTCTGCCAGGTGGCGGTCGGCGCCGGCCTCTCCACGCTCATGACGCAGCCCTGGCAGCTGTACCTGCTGTGGGGCGTCGTCGTCGGCTCGGCCACGGGCGCGCTCGCGGTGCCGCTCGCGGCCGTCATCTCGACGCGTTGGTTCTCGACCCGCCGCGGTCTCGTCAGCGGGCTCCTGACAGCTTCCAACGCCAGCGGCCAACTCGTCTTCCTGCCGGTACTGGCATGGATCGCCACCAATTACAGCTGGCGCTGGACGGCCGGCGTGGTCGTCATCTCGGCGGCCGCGATCGTGATCCCGCTCGCGATCATCTTCCTGCGCCACTCGCCTGCCGAGATCGGCCTGATGCCCTATGGCGCGACTGAGCCTGCGCCGCCCGCGCCTCCGCACGCGAATCCGTTCCGCAACGCCGTCACGACGCTCAGGGAGTTCGCCCCGCGACGGGATTTCCAGCTGCTCGTGTTCGCGTTCTTCGTGTGCGGCGCGACCACGAACGGCCTGATCGGCACCCATCTGATCGCCGCCTGCGCGGACCATGGCTTCACGGAGGTCCAGGGTGCGGGGCTGCTCGCCGCGATCGGCGTGTTCGACATCGTCGGGACGATCACGTCGGGCTGGCTGACCGACCGCTACGACCCCCGCTGGCTGCTCTTCTGGTACTACGGCCTGCGCGGCATCTCGCTGCTGGGGCTGAATGCGGCCCTCAGCTCCGCGGGGGTCGGCCTGGTCGCCTTCGTGATCTTCGACGGTCTCGACTGGGTCGCGACCGTGCCGCCGACGATCGCGCTGTGCCGCAAGATCGCCGGGCCCGAGCGCGTCGGCGTGGTGTTCGCGTGGGTGTTCTGCTCGCATCAGCTCGGCGCGGCCTTCGCCGCCTGGGGAGCCGGCTTCACGCGCTCGTGGCTCGGCACGTACGAGCCCGCGTTCCTGATCTCCGGGGCCATGGGCGTCGCCGCCGCGATGGTCAGCCTGATGGTCGGCCGGCGCATCGTGCGGCCGCTGTTCGCCTAAGACGTACTCACAGAATGATCGGGCCGGGATCCACTCCCGCTCGCTTCTAGCCCCCCGACCACGAACGCTCATTCTGTGAGTACGTCCAACACGCGACCTGCACTGGCGCGCGAGGGCGCCGGGGCGTAAGCTCGGTGCACCTACGAAGGGGCGGGTCATGCCGGTGTGCGGGTCGTGCGCGGGCGAGGTGGATGCGCGTTTCCGCTATTGCCCGTGGTGTGCTGCGCCGATGCGTCGTAAGCTCGTCGAGTTCTTCCCGGCACGCCCGTTCCCGGGTGAGATCGGCAAGGCGCTTCGCGTCTCACGCTACTTCCCCGACACGGACGAACCCGGTCATGTCCGCTTCTCCGTCTGGAACGACACCGGAGTGGCCGAGGCAGTCGTCTCGCTCGACGAGGCCGACGCCGCGCGCTTGGCCGACTTCGTCCGCGACAGCGCGCCCGGCAAGCGCGAGCCCGCCGGCGTCCGCTGGTTCCTGCACAGGCTCGCGCACGGCTCTCCACCGCCGCGGCCACAGCGTGCTCGGAGCGACGACCCGGAGGAGACGCTCACCGAGCGTCTCTGAGCGGGCGCCTACGCCTCGGGCACGAGCTCCTCGGCGATCGGCGAAGGCGACGACTCGCTGCGCACCGTGGCGAACACGCCGGCGATCACGAGCGCTGCGCCGATCACCGCCGAGAGGCCGAGGCTCTCGTCCAGGATCACCGCCCCGAGCAGCACGGCGACCGCGGGGTTGACGTACTGGTGGCTGACGACGGTCGAGATCGGCAGGTGCTACGTCTCCACGGTGACGCGGATGGCGGGATAGGTCGAGCCCCACACGAAGTAGAGCAGTCCCATCGCCAGCGGCACCTGTGCGCGCACCCTCGGAACCATCGCGACCGGCCGCCGCAGGCGCTCCGATGGGCGAAGATGCGAGCGTGACCGCCAGTCCGACAGTGCTCGTCGTCCAGCACGACCTCGACTCGCCGCTCGCGGCGCTCGAGCCGCCGCTCGCCGCGCTCGGCGTTCGCACGGTGACCTGGCACGCTCCCTCGCAGCCCCAGCCCCCGGTGGCGTCGTTCGACGGGCTGATCGTGCTCGGCGGCATCGTCAACCCGGACGGCACGGACGGCGATGCGCCGCTCGACCGCGAGCGCGAGCTCATCGCCGACGCGCACGCGCGCGGCCTGCCGGTGCTCGGCATCTGCCTCGGCGCGCAGCTGATCGCCCAGGCTCTCGACGGTCGCGCCGAGCGCATGGACGTCGGGGAGATCGGCTGGGTGCCGATCGAGTTCGACGAGGCCGCCGAGAGCGACGCGCTGCTGGCGGGCGCGCCTCGCCGGCTCGACGTCAACGAGTGGCACAACTACGCCTGCAGCCCGCCGGTCGGCTCAGTGGTGCTGGCCCGCAGCCAGGCCTGCGTGCAGGCCTTCCGCGTGGGATCGACGACGTGGGGCCTGCAGTTCCACGTCGAGGCCACGGGCCCGGTGCTCGAGGAGTGGTGCGCCTCGGAGGTCGCCCAGCTCGAGCTCCAGCGGCTCGGGTTGCCGGTCGGCGCCATCCTCGGCAGCGACGAGCAGCGCACGCAGCAGATGCGGCTCGCGGCACGCATCGCCGATCGCTTTGCGCGTGCGGTGCTCGCCGCCGCGATTCCGGCTTGAGACCGCCACCTGCGATCATCCGGTCGTGGAGACGGTGCGAACCACCTGCCCGCGCGACTGCTACGACGCCTGCGGCGTGCTGGTGGCGCTCGAGGATGGGCGCATCAAGCATGTGCGCGGCGACCCGGATCATCACGTCGCGCGCGGCAAGCTCTGCCGCAAGTGCTCGATCGGCTACAACGGCGCGTTCATCGATCCCGAGCTGCGGCTGACGACGCCGCTGCGCCGGGTCGGGCCGAAGGGCGAGGCGCGCTTCGAGCCGGTGGACTGGCCCGAGGCCACCTCCGCCATTGCCGCGCATCTGCACGCGATCGCCGATTCCCATGGTGCGGCGAGCATCTTCAACGCGCACTACACGGGCACGTGCGCGCTGATCGACACCGCCTTCCCGCAGCGCTTCTTCAATCGCCTCGGCGCCACGGAGGTGGAACCGGACACGGTCTGCAACAACGCGGGCCACGTGGCGCTCACCTACGTCTACGGCTCGAGCGACGAGGGCTTCGACCCCGAGGCCGCGGCGGAGGCGGAGTGCATCGTCGTCTGGGGCGCCAATCCCTCGGCGAGCGCGCCGCACGCGCACGATCACTGGCTGCCCGAGGCGCGCGGGCAGGTGATCGTGATCGATCCGATCCGCACCCCGACGGCCGCAGCCGCCGACACGTACCTCCAGCTTCGCCCGGGCAGCGACGCGGCGCTGGCGTTCGCGATCGCACACGTGATCCGGCGAGACGGGCTCGTGGACGAGTCCTTCGTGCGGGAGTGCGTGCTCGGCTACGAGGAGCTCGAGCCGCTGCTCGAGCCGTGCACGCCCGCCTGGGCCGAGGGGCAGACCGGGGTTCCCGCGAGCCTGGTCGAGCACGTCGCGCATGCCTACGGCCGCGGGCCATCGCTGCTCTGGATGGGTCAGGGACTGCAGCGGCAGCCGCGGGGCGGCAACGTCATGCGCGCGATCGCGATGCTGCCGGCGTTGACCGGCAACATCCGGCGTCCCGGATCGGGGTTCCTCTACCTCAACGGGGGCGACTCGCGCGGCGTCGACCACGACTGGCTGACCGGGGTGGATCTCGGACGCTCGCCCGCGCCGGCCGCGATCAGCCAGATGGATCTGGCGCAGGTCCTCGCCGATCCGGAGCGCAGCCGCGCGCTCGTGTGCTGGAACATCAACCCGGTCGCCTCGAGCCCGGACCAGGCCGCACTGCGCGCCGCGCTCGCCCGCGAGGATCTGCTCACGGTCGTCTGCGACCTGTTTCTCACCGACACGGCGGCCTACGCGGACTACGTCCTGCCCGCGGCGAGCTTCCTCGAGAGCGACGACATCGTCACGTCGTACTTCCACCACACGCTGTCGGCCCAGGTGAGGGCCGTCGCCCCGCCCGGACACGCTCTTCGGAATGCCGAGATCTTCCGCCGCCTCGCGGCCGACATGGGCTACGACGAACAGGCGTTGCAGGAGGGCGACGGCGCGCTGATCGAGCGCTTGCTGGAACCGTCCGGCGTGACCTGGGACGAGCTCGCGCGCGCCGGCACCGTGCGCCTCTATGCCGAGCCGCGCGTGCAGTTCTCCGCCGGCTTCCCGACTCCCAGCGGACGCATCGAGCTCGCCTCGGCGAGCGCCGAGGCCGACGGCCACCCGCGCCTGCCGGAACCGAGCGTCGACGAACCGCCACCGCGCGGCTACCTGCGGCTGCTCTCGCCCGCCTCGCCCTGGCTCATGAACGCGACCTTCGGCAACGACCGCAAGCTCCGCCATCGCATCGGGCCGGCGAGCGTGGCCCTGCACCCGAGCGAGGCGGCGGGCCGCGGCCTGCGCACGGGCGATCCGGTCACGCTG
The DNA here is from genome assembly GCA_030774435.1 of Actinomycetota bacterium. Classification (GTDB taxonomy): domain Bacteria; phylum Actinomycetota; class Thermoleophilia; order Gaiellales; family JALYLC01; genus JALYLC01. Next base: position 588 of record JALYLC010000045.1, on the reverse strand, counting down.
CGCAATGCGACCGGCGCGCTGCGGCTCGAGGTCGAGATCAGCGATGCCGTGCCACCCGGCGTGGCCTACGCGCCCAAGGGCCGCTGGCCCTCGCACGAGGCCGCCGGGGCCAACGTCAACGCGCTCAACCCAGGCGACAAGACGGACATGGGCGAGAGCTCGGCGGTGCACGGCGTGCTCGTGGAACTCGTCCCCGGATAGCATCGGCCAGATGCGCGCCAGCCGCAGCTTCCTGGAATCGCTCGACCTGCCGCCGGGCGACCTGCACGGATTGCCGGATTCGCCGAAGCGCTTCGCCGACGGCGCGCGCTACCGCGTCGAGATCCCGAGCTGCGAGGGCCCTCGCTGCCTCGAGGCGCTGCTCGAGACCTCGGCGCGCCTCGACGTGCGCGTGCACCGCGCGTCGCAGGGCTCCGGCGTGTTCATGCTCACCGATGCCGAGCTCGCCGAGATGGCGGCGATGGCGCGCGACGCGACTGTCGAGATCAGCCTGTTCGCCCGGCCCAACGCCGCCTGGGACACCTCGGCGATGGCGCGGAGCCCCGCGGGCGGCGCCGTCGCGGCGGCCTCGCGCGGCCAGGAGCAGAT
>JALYLC010000044.1 GCA_030774435.1 Actinomycetota bacterium | reverse complement strand
GAGCTGTTCCCGCAGCTGTGGGCCGTCCGCAACCGCCTGACGGAGATCGCCGGCAGCTGAGAACGACAGGGAAATCGGCCGTGCATATAAAGGGGTCTGACCCCTTTATATGCAGCGCACAAACCGGGGTCTGACCCCGATGTGTGCGGCTCGTTGACGCGACCTACGCCAGTCGCGATACTTGATCAAATCGCGGGGCGGCTGGAGGAACAGGCACGGATGGAGCGGGTGTGCGTCATAGGCGCAGGTGCGATCGGCAGCCTCTTTGCCGGACACCTGGCGGCCGTCGCCGAGGTCTCGGTGCTGACGCGGCGCCCGGATCACGCCGAGGCGCTGAACCGCGAAGGGCTGCACATCAGCGGTCGCAGCGAGCGCCACGCGACCGTGCTCGCCTCGGCCGATCCGGGCGCCCTGCCGCCCTTCGACCTCGGGATCGTCGCGACCAAGGCTTCCGGGCTCGAGGGTGCGGTCGATTCGCTGCGCGGGCGCTTTCCGGGCGCTGCGATCATGACCGTGCTGAACGGCCTCGGGGCCGAGGAGGCCGTGCGCGGGGCCGGCGCGTGGCCGATCATCTCCGGCGTCACGTTCATGAGCGGCACGCGGCACTCGGACACCCACGTCGAGTACGTGCTCGACACCGAGACCTGGCTCGGGCCCTACGAGGACACGCCGTTCGCGCTCGTGACCGAGGCCGCCGCCCTGATCGAGAGCTCCGGCCTGCATGTCGAGGCGCTGCCCGACCTGCTGCCCGCGCAGTGGTCGAAGCTGATCTTCAACGCGACCGTCAACTCGGTGGCGGCGCTCACCGACCTGCCCCACGACTGGCACTTCGCGGCGCGCGAGCACCCGGCCGATCTCGGCCACCTTGTCTTCGAGCTGATCGAGGAGGGCAAAGCCGTCGCCGTGGCGGCGGGCATCGAGTTGCACGACGACCCCTGGGAGATGAACGTGCTCGCCACCCAGCGTGGCAGCGCGCACTATCCATCGATGCTGGAGGACGTCCAAGCTCGCAGGCGCACCGAGGTCGACCTGATCACGGGCGCACTCGTCCGCGAGGCGGAGCGGCACGGAGTCGACGCTCCCCTGCACACCACGCTCCGCCGACTGATCAAGGCAAAAGAGGAGTCGTATTCGTGACTCCGGCCCGCTCGTGTACGCAACCGCACAGGAGGTCCAAGTGAAGGTGAAGAGGAAGGGAGCGCTCGGCGCGCTCCTCGTCATGGTGACGGCGCTCGTCGCGGCCGCGACCGTGACCGGATCCGCGACCGCAGCCGGCAGTCCGGTCGTGATCGGCTGGGCCTACGACAGCAAGGGCAACATGGCCCCCTTCGACGATCCCGCCCTGGCCGCGGCGCAGGTCCGCGTCAAGCAGGTCAACGCGCGCGGCGGCGTGCAGCTCAAGATCATCACCTGCGACACGCAGAACAACAATCCGGCCAAGGCCAAGGCGTGCGCGCTCAGCCTGCTCGGCCAGGGTGCGAAGATCATCTTCACCACCTGCGATGTGGACTACGCGACCCCCGTGGTGCAGGAGGCGATCAATCGTGGCGTGCTCGCGATCGCACCGTGCATCGGCACCGACCAGATGGGCCCGAAGCGCTTCGGCGCCAAGGGCGCGCTCGCGTTCAGCTTCGGCAACATGGCGCAGGACGAGGGCTCGGCCATGGCTCAGTGGGCCTGGGGCAAGGGCTGGAAGACAGCGGGAACGGCGACCAACACCTTCCTCGTCTACTTCAAGAACGTCGTGCAGGCGTTCGAGGCCCGCTTCAAGCAGCTCGGAGGCAAGATCGTCGGCCACGAGAGCTATGCGACCGGAGCGAACAACGTCGTGGCGGCCGTCAGCCGCCTCAACAACGACACGGCCGATGTCTACGTGACGTCCACCGCGTACGGTGAGCTGCCCGCGTTCGTGAACGGCGTGCGCGCGCTGGGCAACAACACGCCGATCCTCAACTCGTGGGCCGGTGACGGCACCTACTGGGTCGGGAAGGGCGTCACGAACTACTACTTCGTGACGTTCGCCTCGGCCTTCGGGAACGACCCGAACGCGGCGGTCAACAAGCTCGCCAAGGCCGTCAAGGCCGGCACCGGCGGCTTCGTCACCGGCGCGGCTGCCATCGACGGTGTGGTGACGGCCATCAACCGCGCCGGCGGTTCCACCAACGGCGCGGCGCTGGCCGCTCAGCTGGTCAAGTTCAAGAAGGTGCCGACGCTCTCGGGCCTCGTCACCTTCTCGCCCTCGCTGCACACTGTGACCGGGCGCCAGTACCGCGTCATGAGGATCTCGGGGACGAAGGCGACGGTCGTCGGCTCGGTCACGGCGAAGGTATTGCCGAAGATCTGATCGGCATGCCACGATCTGCGGTGGCC
>JALYLC010000043.1 GCA_030774435.1 Actinomycetota bacterium | reverse complement strand
GGCTAAAGCACACACTTATTGCCAGCGTCTATTTCCAGCGCGACGCACCAAGGTCTTTCTCTCTCAGGCGGGGCCTCAATTCGATCTACGGCCCATGCCTCCCTGCTGTTTTCGCGTTCCCCCCTGGTTCTGCTGCCCTGCGGGCATCTGTCCCGGCTGCATGTGCATCATCCGCAGACGCGCTCTATCGGCGCCCGCCGAGTTTGGCTGGGTCAGCCCGGGCACGCTACCCGGAGCCGAGGCCACCCAGACGCCCAACACGATGAAGCCGAGCGCGAACAGGCGCGAGAGCCGCTCGCCGATAGGCAGCACCTTCTCGACGAAGATCAGCGTCGCCACCACGGCCATCCAGAGCAGGCTCATCACGCCGAGCGCGAACAGGATCAGCATCAGACCCCAGCAGCAGCCGACGCAGTAAGCACCGTGCTCCAACCCCATCCGGAGCGCACCCAGCTTCCCTTCGCGCCAGCCATGCATGACGAAGTGGAGCGGCGAGCGGCAGTGCCGCAGGCAAATCCGCTTCAGCGGCGTTAACTGGTAGACGCCCGCCAGGACGATCGCCCCACCGGCGACCACCGGGCCGTGCGACTGCCAGGAGAGGAAACCGAAGTCAAGCGCGCGAATGCCACGATAGAGGCCGTAGGCGGCGAGCCCGTACCCAGTCCAGGCGGCGAGGTAGCCGGCCATGAAGATCCAGGGCGACACGAACCCGGCCTGCCCGCGCCGGGCCCTCTCACCCGAGACGCGCGTGAAGATCAGCACCATCGGCGCGACCGACGGCAGCATCATCGCCGCCATCATCGTCACCCAGACCCCGACATACCAGCCGAGCGCGCCAAGGTCCGTGCCGGGGCCGGCATCCATGCCACGCATGCGCGAGACGGCGACGATCCAAGTGACAAGCGCAGCCGCCAGCAGGAGGACGCTGACCCTGAGCGGGCTGAGCCGAGCAAACGTCCACGGCTCCGCCCGCGAGCTCACCCGTCAGGCCCCGCCCACTCAAAGGGGAAGTGCTTGCTGGAGCGGCCGTCCCACTCCCACTTGAAGCCGAACCCCTCGGCGCGGTCGGCCGTCGCGCGGCCCCAGGTGGCAACCTGCCCCGGTCCAACCTCAGCGCCGGGAGCGTTGTGCACCTGAACGCGCTCGCCCGGCGGCGTGGTCGGACCGCTCAGCGCTTCTGCGCGGGCCTCCACCCTGCCGGGGATCTCCGCCCTCCAAAAGGCCAGATCGTCGGCTATCTCGAACTCGATCGGCACATACTCGATCCCGCGCACCTCACCGATCACGTTTGCGAACTCGCCCGGCCAGCCGCCCGCCTCGCCGGCGAAAATCATCTGTAGCGCCTCACGCTGAGATTCGTCGGCGCGCTCGTCCATGAAGATGCCCATCACTGCCTTCGTCTCACCCGCCCAGATATTCCCCTCGAACACACCGAGAGCGACGACGTTCAACCCGTCCAGCTGCACGTCGCCGTAACTGCCCTCGCGGATATGCCAGGCAAGAACGCCCTCGCAATCGCCATATGTGGGCGCCTGCGCAAACGTGCACGGGCAGGGAATGCTGCACTTACACACGTCGAACCAGTCCCCGATGACTCGCCACTTGGGAACGTCAGCCATCTGCCACCTCCAAGGTCCCTCGACCCGCCGAACACGACCCCGACCGGACGCTACTGCGCACGCCGCGACCGCGTCAAGCGGCGAGGCTCGCGCTGAATCAGCGTCCTGTGTGTGCGCGGCGCGATCAAGCGACTCAGGTGGTTGGCTGACGAATGCCGAACGCACAAAAGTGGAGCAACGAGCTTCCAAGCGAGCCTGCCATCGGCTTATTGTCTGGTATGGCGACTCTCGATCCCGCAACACTCCGCCACGGCCGCGTCAGAGGCCGCTACTTCAGAGAGAACTTCGCTCAGGCAGGGATCGACCTCGCCCAGATCGTCCCTGAGCTCTTGACCAATGCCGATGCCGCGATCGCCGTCGCAGGACGCAGGCGCGGGCGTATCCACCTCCGCTTCGGCGCCCCGGATCCTGAGTTCCTCGATGCCTGGCGGCGCGAGCTTCGACGCCTTCGTGTCCCGGCGCTCCTCGACTGGCGCTACGAGATCGTCTGTGCCGACGATGGCGAGGGCGTCGATGCCGCCACCGTCGACCGCAGGCTCGGCGCACTCGGAGTCGTCCCCGAGCACTCAGACCAGCGAGGCCTCTTCGGGCGCGGGCTCCGCGACGTCTGGCTCGCCCAGGGCGGCGGGCGGATCCAGGGCGTGCGCGCTGGGCGGGCGGTCGAGTCATGGTTCTTCCCCGCCCCCGGCGACGAGCCGTACGCGTTCGCGCACGTCCTCGACGAGCCGGCCACGCCCGCTGTGCGGCGTGACTTCGGGATCGACCGGGACGGGACGCGCGTGACGGTGCCACTCGCTCAGCGCCGGCTTCCCCCGAACGCGCGTCTCCGCACGCTGGTGGCCAACCTCGTGCAGCTTCGGCCCATCCTCGAGGATCCCGAGCGCGAACTCTTTTTGGAGCTCCCCGATGAGCCGCTCGAGCTCGTCGCCTACTCCCCGCCCGAGCCCGACCCGGAGCGCCCCGTCCTCTTCGAGGGCGAGGTCCAGGTCCAGCGCGGGATCAGCGCGCGGATCGTCGTCCGACGAGCTGCGCAGCCGATCCCGCTCGGTCCCTCACGGGCCGCGCGCCGTGGAGGG
>JALYLC010000042.1 GCA_030774435.1 Actinomycetota bacterium | reverse complement strand
ATGGCGGCGACGGTAGAGACGTCGCCGGCGCGCGCCGCGCCGGCCGCGCGGATGAGGCTGCTCGCCGCGGCGCCCCAGTCGTCCTCGGCCGCCACGAGCGTCGCGTACGCTGCTCGCGCCACTGCGTCGGCCCGTTCCACGTCCCCGGACTGCGCCAGGGCGTGCGCGAGGGTCAGTCGCGCGAGCCCGAGCTGCCTGGGCGCCTCCGCGCTCCCGGCGAGCGAGAGCGCGCGTTCGCCCGCTGCGAGCGCGGTGTCGACATCGAGCTCCTCGGTCGCGAGGTAGCAGAGGACGGCGTTCACCTCGATCCGTAGCTCGACCGGTGCGTCGTCGCCCGTGACAGAAAGCGCCAGCTCGGTGAAGCGCCGTCCCTCGGAGACACGCTCCGCCAGCGCGAAGTACCACCCGAGCGTCCCGAGCCGACTCGCGACGGCAGGGTCGGGCGCCTCCCGGGCGTACTCGAGCGCAGCCCAGAGATTGTCGTGTTCCAGCTCCAGGCGGCTCTCCCAGCGCAGCCATTCCGGCCCCCGCAACTCGACGCGCGCCTCCTCCGCCAGGGCCGCGAAGTACTCGGCGTGGGCGCCCCGGGCGGAAGCGAGCGCGCCGCTCTCGGCGAGACGCTCGAGCACATATTCGCGGACGGTGTCGAGCATGTCGTACCGGGCGATGCCGCCCGCGAACGCGGCTGTCACGATCGACTTGTCGACCAACGCGGAGACGAGATATGCGACGGTCGCCTCGTTGAGGCCGTGCGTCCCTGCGACCGCCGCGAGCGACGGGAGAGACGCGCCCCCGCGGTGAACGGCGAGCTCCTGGAGCAGCGTCTTCTCATCCCCGTGCAAGAGGTCGTAGCTCCATTCCACGAGCTCTTGCAGTGCGGTACGGCTCGGGTCGGAGACCGGGCTGTCCTGCAGGAGCGCCGCGCGGCGCTCGAGGATGGAGACGAGCTCCGCGAGCCCGAGCACGTTCACCCGGGCGGCGGCGAGCTCGATCGCCAGCGGCAACCCGTCCACCCGCCGGGCGATCTCCGCCGCGAGCCCGACGGCCTCGGCGTCCGGATCGAACCCCGGCCGTGCCACCCGCGCGCGCTCGAGGAAGAGCTCGACAGCCGTCGAGCCGAGGGGTGCGACGGGAATTCGCACTTCGCCGGCGACGCGAAGCGTCTCGCGGCTCGTCGCCAGGATCCGCACCTGGGGACATTCCGCAAGGAGCGTCGAGGCGATGCGCGCTGCTTCCTCGAGGACGTGCTCGCACGCGTCGAGAACGACGAGCGCGCCGGCATCGCGAAGCCTCGTGGCCACGCGTGCGAGCGGGTCCGGGCCGCGCACGTCGACGATGTGCGCGAGCAGCCGAACCGCATCCGGCGAGCCGCCCGCGCGCGCGAACTCGAGGAGCCAGATGCCGTCCGGGAACTCGCGCTCGAGCGAGCGCGCCGTCTCGACCGCGAGGCGGCTCTTGCCCACACCCGGCGGCCCGGTGAGCGTAACGAGGCGGTGCTCTTGCAGAAGGCCGGAGACCCGGCCGAGCTCGTCCTCGCGGCCGACGAACGACGTCGAGAGGGCGGGGAGGTTGCCGCGGCGCCTGCGCTCGAACGGGACGGCGGCGATCGCCGGGTCGTGCGCGAGGATCGCCTCCTGGAGCCGCCGGAGCTCGGGCCCGGGCTCGAGCCCCAGCTCGTCGGCGAGCACGCGCCGCGCCTCCTGGAACGTCTCGAGCGCATCCGCCTGGCGACCGCTGCGGTAGAGCGCCAGCATCAGCTGCCCCCACAGCCGCTCCCGGAAGGGGTTGTCCACCACCGCTGCCCGGAGCGCCGGCATCAGCTCACGATGCTCGCCGAGCGCGAGCCTGATCTCGAAGTCCTCCTCGAGCGCGTCGACGCGCAGCGTCTCGAGCCGGCGTGCCTCGGCGCTGAACCACGCCGTACCGGTCAGACCCTGCAGCGCCGGTCCGCGCCAGAGGGCGAGCGCCGACGCGACCGCGTCTGCGGCGGCCAGGGCGTCGCCCTCCCGCAACGCGGAGCGCGTCTCCGCGAGCAGCGCCTCGAACTGCACCGCATCGACGCAAGCGTCGCCCTTCAGCGCGTACCCGTCGGCGGAGCCGACGATCGACTCCTCTCCGAGCGCCGCGCGAAGGCGGGCGATGTGATGATGGAGTGCGTTCCGCGGAGCGGTCGGTAGCTCCTCGCCCCACAGCCCTTCGACGAGCGCGTCGACGCCGACCACCCGGCCCTGCCGGAGCGCAAGCATCGCCAGCAGGGCGAGACGCTTCGAGCCGCCCACGTCGGCTGTCGTCCCGCGCGCGAGCACCTCGAACGGGCCGAGAAACCGGATCTCGAGCGGCTCCTGCATATGCGGCTTGCCTCCTCGGCCGAGTCTCGCACGCTCGAACGCGCGGGTAAAGCCCCGCCTCCGGCGGGGTCGCAGCGACCGCGCCGGAGTTGGCACTCGGATGGCATCGGCGCGGCGCATGTCCATCCAGCAAGGACGGAGACTCAGACGAACCCTCCGGAACCGACGACAACCAGCAAGGAGCAGCCGTGCTAGACCAGAAACGTCGAAACCCGCCGACCTTGCGGGCAGCGGGCTTCGATTACCGTCAGGCCGCGCGCGTCGTCACGAGACGTGGAGCTTCTCCTTCAGCTTGCCCACGCGCTCATCGACACCGGCGTTCAGCTCGGCCTTGCGCTTCTCGCGGATTGCGCGCCGCGCTTCGCGCGCGGCGGCGTCGGCGGCATCCTCCGCCGCCTCGAGCTCGCCCATGACCTCAGCCACCGGGCGGCGCGTCACCTCGCCGTCGAGCTTCTTCATCTCGCCGTCGATCACCTCGACGGCCGGCTCTTCGACCCTCGCGATGACGGCCGTCGACTCCGGCGGAATCGCCCGGCCGAGGACCGTGAGCGCCTCATCGGACGTCGCGGCGCGATCGACGTCGAAGGCGCCGCCCATCAGGGCGCCGGCGCCCCAGCCGAGCAGGACACCGACGGGCCCGCCGAGGACGCCGACGAGCATCCCGATCAGCGAGCCGCTCGCCGCGCCGACGAGCCCGACGTTGTCGGCGCTCTCCGGGATGCGTAGCTCGCCCGCTGCCGTGCGCTCCACGACCGCCGCGGACTCGAGCCCGATGCGACCGTTGGCGTCGCAGTCCTTCAGCACGCTCAGCGCCTCGTACGCCTTGCTCGGCTCCGTGAACCGAACGATCACCACGTTCTCCTTAGCCATTGCTCCTCCGTTCGCTCGAATACCACTGTCGAGCGCACTCTCTCGCGCACCGATGCCAAACCGCTGCCACGCCGCGCGGCGCCGCTGCCATCACCTCCAGCGGTGCAGGAGACCGGCTCCGAGGATGGCGCCTTGATGGACACCGGCGCCGGATCTCGTCGGTTGCCCCCCGCAGCTTCAGAGCGGCTTCCAGCGAGAAGCTCCGGTGCCAGGCGATGCATCCAAATGCCTACTCGTTCTATCGGCGACGTGCGAACGCATTGCAACAGACGAGCCCGCGGTGACTTCAGACCCTGCTTGCCTGCGTGGACGAGCGTGCGGCGCCCGGCGCGAGCTCGCCTGCGCGCCTGTTCGCGCGTCCGCATCCGCTCGCCGCGGCCAACTCGCCTGAGCGCCAGCTTTACGCTCTTGTCGACTCCCACGCTCTTGTCGACTCCCACACCGTTGCACTGACTAGTGCGTCAGCTCTCCGAGAACTCTCCCAGCGAGGGGGAGACGACGCCTGAACGAGCCTCATGCTCTCAATCCCAGGCATCTCCGCACAGCTTCCCGGCATCGCGAATCACGTCTCCGATATGCTTCGCGGATCAGTCGGCGGAACGCGTCCGACCCCGAGGCACACGCCGAGGCGTGTCAAGAGTCGCTGTGGATACGGGGCGCAGCGGACGGTGAGGTCAGCGCGGCGAGCCTGCGAACGCTCGCACCCGTGTCCCACATCCACGGCGGCGCATCGGCTGAGAGCGCCGACCGGACGCGAACGAGGACGGCTTCGCCCGTGGATCGGCCGAGTCCCCGTGCCTGGCCCGCTCTCGACGAACTTCTCACGCCAGCGGATGTGATGGCGATCCTGAAGGTCGGCGATGTCCGCACCGCTCGGCGGTACATGCAGCTCGCCGGCGGATTCAGGCTCGGCCGGGAGTACCGCATCCGGCGCCTGGCGCTCCTCAGGTGGATCGAGAACCGGGAGTTCGATGACGAGCGTCCGGGCTCGGCTGTTCAGCCGCGTGCCAGGCGCTCTCGCGCCGAGCCTGCCGACTGGCGTGCTCGGATCAAAGCTGCGGCACGCTGAGCGCCGCAGGATGCGATTCCCGCCTCGCAGAGTGCTGCTCCCAGTAGTCCGCGATCTCGACCAGGCCCTCCTGCGAGAGATGCGCGTACAGCGTCGCCGTGATGCTCGCATCCTTGTGCCGCGCGAACTGCGACACGCGCGCCAGCGGCATGCCGGCCTCCAAGAGCACCGTGACGCCGGTGTGCCGCAGCCCGTGGAAGACGATCTGCGGGATTCGCCCTTCCACGCCTGCTGCCTCGCGCCTCGCGTTGGCGCGCGTGATCGCCGCTCGCAGCCATGTATTCGGCGTCGACTCCGCAAGCGGCACGAGCGGTCCGCCCTGTCCGTGCCAGACGAACCCGCTCGCCGGCGCGCGCTCAGCTTGACGGCCGCGCAACTCAGCAAGCTCCTCGCAAAGCGCAGGAGACAGCGGGAGGGTCTGCGCCTGGTGTCCCTTCACGATCTGCCGCTCGACGTCCCCGCTCCTCGGTCGCACACGCCAGAGCGTCCACGCCACGCGGACGCGGCGGCGGTCGAGGTCGAAGTCGTCCCACTGGAGCGCGAGCAGCTCGCCCTTGCGAAGCAGCAGCTCGAGCGCGGCGCGGATCAGCGTCCGGTGCTCGAGCGGACCGGCCGACGCGAGTACCTCGTCGAACTCAGCGAGGCTGAGGACACGCTGCGCGCTCTCCCGTTGCGGTGTGCGAGCGCGCGCCGGCGTGTACGCCGCGAGCGGCGAGTACTCGAGCCAGGCGCGCTCATGATCGGTTGCCCAGGCGAGCAGACGGCGCAGCAGCCAGACGGCCTTGCTGACCGAGCGGTGGGAAACCCCTTCGTCACGCAGCTTCATTTCCCAGCGGCGCACGTCGTCCGCGCGCACGTGACGCAGCGGGGAATCGCCGAAGGTCGGCGCGACGTGGTAGAGGAAGGCCTGGGCGTCAGCCCGCCGTGTCGAGGGCTTCAGGTGGAGGCGCGACTCGAAGTAGAGCGCCGCGAGCTCGCCGACGGTCAGCGGGCCGGGCGTGCTCGGTGCCGGGCGGCCCTGCCGCTCAGCACGGAGCTTCGCCAGCACGCGCTTGGCCTCGTCGAGGCTCGCGCCGGCCGGCAGCGTGCGCCACTGCCCGCGCGCCGCCTGCACGACGAGCGGGCAGCTGCAGCGTCCGCCGGGCTTGCGGTCGGCGTTTCGGGCACACTGGCGCCCATGGCACTTGTAGATGCCCACCGCTCGCCGCTCTCTCCACTGTCCCGCCACGCCGTGCTCGCCCCCTGTTCTGGAGCGCATCCTACGGCATCCGGTATGTTCAGCGGTATGTTCAGGGAGTCGGCGAATTAACGATTTGGCTTGAATAAAGACCAGGCGGGGTGACGGAGCGGTCTAACGTGGCTGCCTTGAAAGCAGCTAGGCAATCGCTGAGGTTGCCTCGAGGGTTCGAATCCCTCCCCCGCCGCTCAGCGCTCAGCGCAGCAGCAGCGCCCGCGCCGACTCGTGCAGGGTGCGCGCGACCTCGCCTTCCGTCAGCCCCGTGCGCTTGAGCTCTCGGTAGGTCTCATAGCTCGTGAGCACCATCAGCACGGCGAAGGCTCGGCGCTGCGTCGTGCCCGGTGGCAGGCGCTCGTCGCGCTGCACGTTGCGTGAGCCGCTCGAGCTCGCCGCGGCGGTCGTCCGATGGAAGCTCGCTAGGCCGATCTCGGCGGCTACACCGTGGCGTACGAGTTGTTCCACGAGGACGCCGACGGCACGCCCCTCTTCAGAGGCCTGCCCCGGGATCGCTGCGAGAGCCCGCACTGGGGCTACGTCGTGGCCGGATCGGTCACGTTCCGCTACGCGGACCACGAGGAGGTCTACGAAGCGGGCGACGCGTACTACGCGCCTCCGAGGCACGTGCCCGTGATCACGGCGGGCACGGAGATCATCGAGTTCAGCCCGAGCGGCGAGTACGAGCGGACGATGGAGGTCGTCGGCCGCAACCTGGCCGCGCTTCAGGCCAGCTCGTCCTTAACGGCATGCCTCTCGTGTTGCTCGACGCGTCGCGCGAGCGCCGCGTCGGGCAACGTAGGGGAAGGGCGGCCGGCCGCGCTACGGGACATACCATGACGCCCCATGGGAACCTTTGACCGCATTGCGCCGCTGCCCGTGCTGATCGACGACGTCGCCTACGAGCGTACGTCGCAGATGGTCGGCGCCGGGTTCGAGCGCGTTTCGAGTGCGATCGTCATGCGCGGTGGCGGGCACGAGGCACGGGGCGAGGACATCTGCTACACGCCGACCGACCATGACCTCCTGCCCGCACCGGAGACGCTCGAGCTGGCCGGCTCCCACACCATCGCCACGCTCTCGCAGCACCTCGACGGCCGCCCGCTGTTCACCGGCGAGGCGGGCATGCCCGCCTCGCTGGACTACCGCCGCTGGGCCTTCGAGAGCGCGGCGCTCGATCTCGCGCTGCGCCAGGCGGGCGCCACGCTCGGCGAGGTCGTCGGCCGCGAGCCGGCACCGCTGCGCTTCGTCGTCTCGACGCGGCTGGACGTGCGCGACTGGCTGGCCGTCGCGCCCGAGCTCGAGTTCAAGGTCGACCCGATCCCGGGCGAGTGGGACGTGCCGCACATGGACGCGCTGGCGGCAACGGGCCGCGTGCGCGTGTGCGACATCAAGGCCCACTACCACGGCACGGCGGTCGACACGGTCGCGGACGCCGGCTTCCATCGTCTCATCGCGGAGCACTTCCCCGACGCCGTGATCGAAGACGCGTCGCTCGAGCCTGACGTCCTGCAGGCGCTCGCCGAGGACTTCGACCGCCTCTCGTTCGATGCGCCAATCCACTCGCTCGCGGATGTCGACGCCCTGCCGATGCGCGTGCGGCACCTCAACATCAAGCCGTCGCGCTTCGGACCGCTCTCGCGCCTGTTCGAGTGCATCGACGCCTGCCTGGAGCGCGGGATCGAGCTGTACGGCGGCGGGCAATTCGAGCTCGGCGTCGGCCGCGGCCAGGTGCAGGAGATCGCGAGCCTCTTCTATCCCGGCACCCCGAACGACGTCGCGCCGCCCGCCTACAACGCGTCCGAGCCCGTGGCCGGACTGCCTCAGAGCCCGCTCTCCCCGCCCCCGCGCCGCGCGGGCTTCGGCTGGTGATGGCGTCGCCAGAAAACGACACTGGCCGCGGCGCCCGGGGGCGCCGCGGCCAGTGGCCGGGCTAGCTACAGGCAGGCTGGACTAGGCAGATGCCTCGTCGTCGCGCCGGCCGAAGCGCCTGAGCACGAGGCCCGCGGCGAGCAGCCCGCCACCGACGCCGACGAAGAGGAACACGTCGGAGCCGGTGAACGGCAGGTTGTGCGCCACGCCCGTCGCCGGCTTCGCCGTGACCTTGGGCTTGACATGGGTGATGACGGACTCGACCGCGCCCTGGCCGCCGTACTGCTTGAGCAGCGGGCTCTTGAGTGCCGCCTTGAGCTGGGCGTTGGTGTAGTGACCGTCGACCTTGCCGTCCTTGGCAACGTCCTTGACGATCGCCTGCGTCGTCCCGCCACTGCTGGCGAGCGCCACTGCCGGCATCACACAAAGTGCGAGCGCGACGAGCGGAAGGATGAAACGTGTGGTGCGCATGAAGACTCTCCCCTTTTCCCTGTTTCCTGTAGCTAGCGGGCTCCACGTCCGCCGGCCATGACTCCCAGCGTGCTGAGCATGATTCCGGCGTCTGTGGCGAACGACTGGTGCTTGACGTAGTAGAGGTCGTAGGACAATTTCTCGAGCGTCTCCTCGACCGACGCTGCGTAGGGCGCGTAGACCTGCGCCCAGCCCGTGATGCCGGGGCGGACGAGGTGGCGTGGCTCGTAGAAGGGCAACTGGCGGGCGATCTCGGCGACCAGCTCGGGCCGCTCCGGGCGCGGCCCGACCAGCGCCATCTCGCCGCAGACGACGTTCCAGAGCTGCGGGAGCTCATCGATGCGGCAGCGGCGGATGAACGCTCCGACCCTGGTAACGCGCGGATCGCGCTCCGACGCCCATTGCGCCGCGCCTGAGGCCTCGGCATCCGTGCGCATCGAGCGGAACTTGACGATCGTGAAGCGGCGGCCGCCCTCGCCCACCCGCACCTGGCGGTAGAACACGGGACCCGGCGAGTCGAGCTTGATCGCGAGCGCGACGAGCAGCATCAGCGGTGCCGTGACGACCGCGGCCACCGTGGAGACGACGATGTCGACGCTGCGGCGCGCGAGCGAGGCCTGCAGCCGGCGGTGCAGCGTGAGCGCCTCGATGAACCAGGCGGCGTTGATCTCCTCCACCGGGACGCAGCCGAAGGCGCGCTCGTAGAGGTCGCTCAGCTCGAGCACCGCGGGCGTGCCGTCGCCGACGCCGAGCAGATGCTCGAGCAGCGGAAGGCGGTGACGGCTGGCGGTCAGGACGATCGCATCGATGTCGTTGAGGCGGACGACCTCGGGCAGCTCGGCGAGCTCGCCCATGACCGGCACGACCGCGTGCGAGAGATTGCCGACGAAGCCGACCAGCTCGACGCCGCGCGCCTCGCGCTTGTCGAAGGCGTGCGCGAGCCTGGCGGCCTCTTCGCCCGCGCCCAGGCCCAGCACCCGCAGCGGGCGTCCGCTCGTCCGCTTGCGATGGCGGCGCACGTCCCAACCGGCGACCGCGAGGAAGCCGATCAGGGAGGCGGCGCCGAGCCGGAGAGGATCGGCGCCCGTGTCCAGCAAGGAGGCGGAAGCGAGGACGAATGCCGTGACGAGTGTGGTTGCCTGGGCATGTCGGACGAGTCGAACAGCGAGCGCGCGGTGGTACTCACCGCGATCGCGCAGGACGGCCGAACCGACCGTCCACGCCACGGCGGTCGC
>JALYLC010000041.1 GCA_030774435.1 Actinomycetota bacterium | reverse complement strand
GCCCGAGGGCGAGGTGCGCGTCGGCGGCTTCGGCGGCCCCGAGGGCCTCGCCGACTGGCTGGCCGAGAACCGGATCGCCGCCGTCGTGGACGCCACGCACCCGTTCGCGGAGCGCATCTCCGGCTCGGCCGCGATCGCATGCGAGCGCGTCGGGCTGCCGCTGCTGCGCCTGGAGCGGCCGGGTTGGAGCGAGCGGCCGGGTGACGTGTGGCACTGGGTCGACGACACCGACGCCGCGGCGGCCGCGATCGCCGGCCTGGGCAAGCGCGTCTTCCTGACCACCGGGCGACAGGGCCTCGCGGCCTTCGCGGAAGTGCCGGCCTGGTTTCTCCTGCGCTGCATCGACCCGCCGGAGCCGCCGCTGCCCGCCCGGCACGAGCTGCTGCTCGACCGCGGGCCGTACACCCTCGAGGGCGAGCTCGCGCTGATCGATCACCACGGGATCGACCTGCTCGTGACCAAGGACAGCGGCGGGCATCTCACCGAGGCCAAGCTCGACGCGGCGCGCGCGCGCGCTCTGCCCGTCGTGGTCATCCGCCGGCCCGCGCGGCCCGAGCTCCCGACGGTGCGCGACGTCGCGGGTGCGATCGAGTGGCTGCGCGGATGAGGAGGCTCCTGGTCATCGGGGTCGGCGCGGGCAATCCCGAGCACGTGACGGCACAGGCGATCCGCGCCCTCAATGCGGTCGACGTCTTCTTCGTCGTGGAGAAGGGGCAGGAGAAGCACGATCTCGTCGACCTGCGGCGCGAGATCTGCGAGCGCTACATCGAGAGCCCGTCGTTTCGCACGGTCGAGATGCGCGATCCCGAGCGCGACCGCTCCTCGGCCGCCTACGGCGAGGCCGTCGAGGCGTGGCGCCACGCACGCGCGCACCAGTGGGAGGCCACCATCCGCGCCGAGCTGGCCGATGGCGAGTGCGGCGCGTTCCTGGTGTGGGGAGACCCGTCGCTCTACGACAGCACGCTCGCCGTCATCGACGAGATCGTCGCTCGCCGCGAGCTCGAGCTCGACTACGAGGTCGTGCCCGGCATCAGCAGCGTCCAGGCCCTCGCGGCGCGGCACCGCATCGCACTCAATCGCATCGGGCGGCCGATCGTGATCACGACCGGCCGGCGGCTCTCGGAGGGCCTGCACGACGGGGCCGACGACGTCGTCGTGATGCTCGACGCCGGCTGCGCGTTCCGGCGCTTCATCGGTCAGCCGGTCGACATCTACTGGGGCGCGTACGTCGGCACGCCCGACGAGTTGCTCGTCGCGGGCGATCTCGCTGAGGTCGCGGATGAGATCGAGCGCGCGCGCGCCGAGGCGCGCGAGCGCAAGGGCTGGATCATGGACACCTACGTGCTCCGCCGGCGATCTCAGCCGGGATAGCTGCGCGGCGTGTACACGCGCGCGCCGCCGTTGCCGTCGCGCAGGACGCGCGTCTGCGAGGACCCGATCAGGACGAGCGTGCGCATGTCGACGGCAGTCACGTCGAAGCCGGCGAGCGTCGTGACCGTCAGCGACTCCTCGTCGCTGCCGATCGCGCGTGCCAGGACGACCGGCGTCTCGGCCGCGCGGTGCTGCACCAGGACCTCCCTCGCGCGCGCGAGCTGCTCCCGGCGAGTCTGCGAGGCGGGGTTGTAGAGCGCGATCGCGAGGTCGCAGGAGGCGGCCGCGACCAGCCGGGCTTCGATCACGCCCCATGGCTTGCGCTGGTCGGACAGCGAGATGACGCAGAAGTCGTGGCCGAGCGGCGCGCCTGCGCGCGCCGCGGCGACCTGCATGGCCGAGATCCCTGCGACGACGCTCACCGGTACCGCTGCGAAGCGCTCGCCCGCCTCCTCGATCGCCTCGTAGACCGCCGCCGCCATCGCGAAGATCCCGGGGTCGCCGGACGAGACGACAGCGACGCTCGAACCCCCGTGCGCGAGCTCGAGTGCCTCGCGGGCGCGCTCGAGCTCCGCCCGGTTGTCGCTCACGCGGCGTTCCTGGCCGCGCCGGAGTGGCACGCGCGCGAGGTACGGCCCGTAGCCGACGAGCACGTCGGCGCGCGACAGGGCCGCATGCGCCTCGGGCGTCAGCCAGTCGGGCCCGGCCGGGCCGAGTCCTACGACCGCAAGACGGCCGGTTGCTGCCGCCGCCGCGCCGTCGGCCCTCCCGGGCACGAGCACGAGCGACATGTAGGGGACTGTGTCCTCGTTCACGTCGCCGAGGGCCGCCTGCCGCTCGTCGAGCGAGCTCGCGCGCTCGACGAACACTGCTCGCGCGTCGACCTCCGCGCGGCGGGCGGCGTCGCGCACCTTCGAGAAGTTGCGGCCGAGCTTGATCACGACCGCGGCGTCGCTCGTCGCCAGGCGCGTGGCGAGGGCATCCGCGGGCAGCGTCCCCGGCAGGATCGTGAGCACCTCGTCGCGGCGCGCGAGCGGCAGTCCGGTCGAGGCCGCCGCCGCGCTGAACGACGTGACGCCCGGGATGACCTCGGTGCGGTAGCGAGGGGCGAGCCGCTCGTGCAGGTAGATGTACGAGCCATAGAACATGGGGTCACCCTCGCACAGAATTGCGACATCCCGCCCCGAGTCGAGATGGCCGGCCAGCATCGCCGCCCAGGTGTCGTAGAACTCGCTCAGCGCGCCCTCGTAGCCGCCCGGGTGGGCCGTCGTCTCTGTCGTCACCGGATAGGTCATCGCGAGCCGGACCTGATCGTCGCGCAGATGGGCCTCGGCGATGCCGAGGGCGATGCTGGGCCCGCGCCGCGCCGTCGGGAAGGCGACGACGTCGACCGCCTCGATCAGGCGCCGGGCCTTGAGCGTCAGCAGCTCGGGGTCGCCAGGCCCGACGCCGATCCCGTACAGCCGTCCCTGCTCGGTCACGGGCGTCACTCGACGTCGCTCGAGAGGGCATTCACGACGGCGGCGGCGATGGCGCTGCCGCCGCGACGGCCGTGCACGACGAGGTGCTCGAGCGCGGCCGGATGGCGCGCAAGCTCGGCCTTGGATTCCGCGGCGCCGATGAACCCGACCGGGACCCCGATCACGGCGGCCGGCCGGTCGGCGCCGGCCTCGACCATCTCGAGCAGGCGGAAGAGGGCGGTCGGAGCATTGCCGACGACCACCACGGCGCCGGCCAGCCGAGGTCGCCACAGCTCCATGGCTGCGGCCGTGCGCGTCGTGCCGAGCTCGGCGGCCAGCGCGGGCACGTCCGGGTGGGAGAGCGTGCAGACCACTTCGTTGTCCGCGGGCAGGCGCGCGCGCGTGACCCCGGAGGCGACCATCGCCGTGTCGCAGAGGATCGGCTTACCCGCCCGGAGCGCGCTGCGGGCGGCGGCGCAGAAGCCCGGCGAGCTGGCCACGTCGGCGACGAGGTCGACCATCCCGCAGGCATGGATCATGCGCACGACGACCGTCGCGAGCGCCGGATCGAGCCCGTCGAGCGCCGCCTCGCTGCGGATCATCGCAAACGAGCGGCGGTAGATCTCGGCCCCGTCACGGACGTAGTCCGTCACGGCGCGGCGCCCCTGGCGGCGATGCTCAGCCCTGCGTCGCGCGGCTGGCCACAGCGGCGCTGGCACCCCGACCAGTGCTCCCTCGGCGAGGAGCCGTCGCGCACGGCGGCGCGGCGCGACGCCGCGGCCCGGACGTCGAGCAACGCCTTCGAGCAGGCGCCCATCCCGGCGCACGCGGAAAGCCCGGTCCAGCCCGAGTCCGGGGAGAGCACGAGCCCGGTCCTCTCGAGTGCCCGCGCGAGCGGCTCGCCGTCCACAGGGTCGATGTCGCACAGCGTCAGTGTGCGCCAGGGCGAGAGGCGGAGCTCACCGCCGGCCCGGGCAGTGAGCGTCCTCAGCGATTCGAGCGAATCGGGATCGAGTCGTGCGAGTGGGGGCAACGCCGTGACGGCGACCCGCCCGCCGCTCTGGACGATCAGCCCCGGGCTCAGCGTCGCCGAGGCGCGGGCTTCGGCGGCGACGATCCGGCCGCCGAGCAGCTCTGCGATCGCGGACGGCCCGCCGGCGACCTCGGCGATCCGCCAGGGGCGCCCATCCGAGCACGAGGCGACCTCGACGAAGGCCCGCGCTGCATTCAGCGCAGCCGCGGCAGCGCGCTCGGCAGGCACCAGGATGCTCGTCGCTGCGCCTGCGAGGCAGAGCCGGAACACCGCTGCGCCCTCCGCGACCAGCTCGACATCGGCCCGCGCGCCAAGCGCCAGCCCGCTGCCGTCGTCGACGGCGAACAGGAAGCGGCCGGGTAGATCCGCGAACACCGCATCCGAGCACAGCTCCCGGTCGAGCTCGGACACGATTGCGTCGGTCGCCGCAAGCGCCGCGGGATGCCGCCCGGCGAGCGGGCTCGCGAGCACGTTCCGCACGAGCTCGTGCTCCGACGACGGGAGCAGCCCGGCGTCCGCCAGCAGGCCGGCGACGGGCTCGGCCGCTGCCTCCGGCAGCCCGCGGATCTGGAGGTTCGCGCGCGCGGTCAGCTCGACGATGCCACTCCCGAGTCGCGCGGCGAGCGCGATCGCCGCGAGCTGACTCGCAGAGACGCGGCCGCCGGGCACGCGCACGCGTGCCAGTCCTCCGTCCTCGGCGGCGTGCAGCGTCAGCACTCCGGGGCAACGATCTGGCGCGGCGCGCTGCACGGCGCTGTCTGCTCGAGCTGTCTGCATGCGGCCCGCCCCGGCCCCTCGCGCATTCAGTCCGACGCGGGCGCAGCGGCGCCGCTCGGGCGCCGCCGCGGGATGATCGTCTGCCCGGTCATGACGCGCTGTGCGGTGCCCGCGAAGACGAGGCCGATCGTCGTCCAGATGACCGCCTGCATGCCGACCGAGGCTTCGCGGAAGCGGAACAGCGTCACCGCTGGGAACGTCCTCGGCACTTCCTGGACGGAGGGCAGCGCCCACCCGGCCACGACCACGACCAGCAGGTAGCCGGCGCCGGCGAGCAGCGTTGCCGTCGAGGCGGACCAGCGCCTTGCCAGCACCGCGCGCAGCTGCACGGCTGCCACCGCCGCCAGCAGTGAGATCAGGATCATGATCAGGTAGAGCGCCGTGCGCCTTCCTATCGTGTTCGGATCCCCGACCGAGGGCGGGTTTGCGGGATATTTGACGAACGGCACGAGGTAGATCACGACGAACGCGAAGGCCGCCAGCAGGATGCTCGTCCGCGCCGGGCTGGCACGACCCACACGGCCGTAGACAACGGCGAATGCGATGCCGAAGAGGCCGCCGACCGAGAGGCCGTACACGACCGCCGCGGTCAGCAGGCCGAGGCTCTTCTGCAGCGTCCGCGAGACGATGGGAGCTTCCTCGTGCTGGCCCGCGGCCTTGGCCTTGGCCGATTCGAATGCGATCGCCCGGTCGATGGGCGCCTCACCCACGAGCCGGGCGAAGCCCGTCGCGAGCAGGCCTGCGCAGAGCCCGGCGATGAGGCCGCAGATCAGGAGGTTCCGGAGCACTGCTCTGCCTCAGTGGCAGGGGAAGCCGATGAGGTGGCGCCCGTCGTGCACCCACTCGTGAACGAAGCGGCCGGGCACGACCGAGGCGGCTCCCTCGTCGACGCCCACGATGTAGAACAGCGCGAGCAACGCGAAGCCGAGCAGCAGCCACGGCCAGGCGTCGCGCAGCGATACCGCCGGCGGATACGCGACCTCGGGAATGCTCGAGGGAGCGGCGACGGAATTGGACGACATCTGGTGCAACCTCCTGGGGATTGCGCGTCCCCGTAGCGGTGTTGGCGGTGACGTGGGTTTCCTGGCTCTCGGATCACCGCCGTACTCCCGCCTTCCCGCCCTCCGGGCAGTGGCTGCTTGGGAGCTGGCTCTCCGATGACAGTGGCGCGACCGCGCCGGACTCGCACCGGCTTCCCCGCGTCGTCGCTTGAAGTGCGGCCGAGTCTACATGGTGCCGCCCGCGTGCGCGGGCCGTGGACGAACCGCTCGCGGAGGCTCGAGCGGAGTATCGTAGGCCGGTGCTGGTCGCCGACGTCAACTCGACCTACACGAGCGTCGTCACGAGTGTCTTCTCGACGACGATCGCGGCAAAGGTCTGGTTCGCGACAGCAGCGATCGCGCTCGCGCTGGTGCAGATCACGACTGCGGCGCGGCTGTGGGGGCACCTGCAGCCGATCATCCGTCTCCCGATCGCGACCGTGCAGCGCGTGCATCGCTGGTCGGGCCGGATCGCTTTCCTGTTCACGCTGCCCGTGGTCTTCCACTGCGTGTTCATCCTCGGCTTCCAGACCGGGAGTACGCGGGTCGCCATTCACTCCGTCGCAGGCTCGTTCCTGTACGGAGTGTTCGCCGCGAAGGTGCTGTTCGTGCGCGACCACCACTCGTATCCGAGCTGGATCCTGCCGCTCGCCGGAGGCACCCTCTTCGCCGT
>JALYLC010000040.1 GCA_030774435.1 Actinomycetota bacterium | reverse complement strand
AGCAGGCCCTTCTTGTCGGCCTCGGCGGCGAAGAACTGCCCGAGGTCGCCGTGCACGTCGCGCGCGAAGCTCGCGAACGTCGTCTCGTCCACGTAGAGGGGGAACCGCCAGGTCAGCGCGAGGCGCGTGGCCAGGTACGCGGCCGCGAGCAGGCCGACGGCCAGCGCGAGCCGTCGCCGCTCGCGAGGAGTTTCCACTGCCGCCGCCATACGGTCTCAACGTAATGGCTACGGAGACGCCTTGCAGAGCGGCACCGGGCCGAAGATTGCTACCCTCGGCGGGTGTCGGCGGCCGCTGAAGAGGAGGCCGTGCTCACACCGGAGGAGACCGGTGACGAGGCAGCGCGGCCCGATGTGAGCGTCGTCGTGACGGTCTTCAACGAGGCCCGCAACGTCGACGAGCTGGTGGAGCGCCTTTCGCGCGCCCTCACCGCGTGGGGTCGCCCGTGGGAGGTCGTGCTCGTCGACGACGGCTCGACCGACGGCTCACGCGCGCTGCTGCGCGCCGCGCATTCGCGCGATCCGCGCTTCCGTGTCGTGCTGCTCAAGCGCAACTTCGGCCAGCACCCGGCGATGGCGGCGGGCATGCTGCACGCGCGAGCTGGCATCGTCGTGACGATGGACGGCGACCTCCAGAACGATCCCGACGACATCGGCAAGCTCGTCGCCGCGCTCGAGGACAACGGCGTCGAGGTGGCGTCGGGTCGCCGTCAGGCCCGCGCCGACGCGCTCATGAGCCGCAAGCTGCCCTCTCGCGCCGTCAACGGCATGCTGCGCCGGCTCACGAGCGCGGAGATCTCGGATTACGGTTGCGCGTTCAACGCCTACCGGCGCAGCGCCATCGAGCCCGTTCTGCACCGCGTCGGCAGGCAGAAGTTCACGAAGGCGCTGATCCTCTCGACGGGCGCATCGGTGGTCGAGGTCGACCTCCAGCACCACGCGCGCGACGGGCAGGCCTCGCGCTACTCGTCGATGCGACTCGTGCGCCTCGCGCTGCACGTGCTGTTCGGCTTCTGGCCGCAGCCGATCCAGTGGTTGGGCGCTGTGATCGCGATCGTGATGACGCTGGCATCGCTCGGGCTCGGCACCTATGGCGCGATCTACTGGATCGCTGAGGCAAACTTCCCGGGCCCGACCTTCCTCGCGGCCCTGATCCTGGGCGTGCTGGCGGTGCAGGGCTTCATCCTCGCGCTGCTCGGCGAGTACGTCATGCGCATCCAGCGCGACGTGGAGCAGCGCCCGCTCTACGTGATCGACGAGGTGCTCGAATGACGCGCGTGCTCGTCACCGGCGGTGCCGGGTTCATCAGCTCCAACCTCTGCCGGCATCTGCTGCGCGCGACCGAGCACGAGGTCGTGATCATGGACGCGCTCACCTACGCCGGCAACACGGCCAACATCGCCGACCTGCTCGGGCACGAGCGCCTCGCCTTCGTCGAGGGCGACATCCGCGACGCCGCTCATGTCGAGGAGATCGTCGCGGGCGTGGACGTGATCGTCAACGCCGCCGCCGAGTCGCACGTCGAGAAGTCGATCCTCGACGGCGCGAGCGAGTTCGTCACCACCAACGTCGAGGGCACGCAGGTGCTGCTCGACGCCTGCCGGCGCCATCCCGTGGAACGGTTCGTACTCGTGTCCTCGAGCGAGGTCTACGGCACCGCCGAGCGGGATCCCATGGACGAGGAGCACCCACTCAACCCGCGCTCGCCCTACGCGGCCACGAAGGCCGGTGGCGATCGCCTCGTCTACAGCTACTGGTGCACCTACGGGACGCCCGCCGTCGTCGTGCGGCCATTCAACAACTACGGCCCCTACCAGCATCCCGAGAAGGTCATCCCGCGCTTCATCACGGCCGCGCTGCAGGATCGCCCGCTGACGGTGCACGGCGGCGGGAGCGCGAGCCGCGACTGGCTGCACGTCGAGGACACCTGCGAGGCGATCGCGGCGATCATCGCGGCGCCGCTCGAGCGCGTCGCGGGCCAGGTGCTGAACGTGGCGACGGGCGTCGACGTCGACGTGCAGAGCATCGCCGAGCGAATCTGCGACAGCCTCGGCAAGCCGCGCTCACTGATCGCGCACGTGCCCGATCGCCCGGGTCAGGTCGACCGCCACATCGGCTCGACCGACAAGGTCGCGGAGTGTGTCGGCTGGCGGGCGCGCATCGGCTTCGACGAGGGCCTGGAGCGCACGATCCGCTGGTATGCCGACAACCCGGCGTGGTGGGCTGCGCACGTGGCCGCCCTCAGTTAGACCATTTCCGCGGGGCCGCTCATCGTGCTCGGTGCCGGGGCCGGCCAGCTGGGCGCTTACGCCGCAGCGCGCAGGCTGGGCGTCGAGACGATCGCGTGCGATCGCGATCCCGGCGCGTTCTGCGTGCGCGAGGGGCTCGTCGATCGCTTCGAGCAGGTGTCGGCGATGGACGCCGAGGGCATTCGCGAGCTCGCCCGGCGTGAGCGCGCGGGTGGGCTGATCTCCCCCGGAACGGACGGCCCCGTGCGCGTGGCGGCCGAGGTGGCTGCGGCGCTCGGCCTGCCTCACCCGATCGACCCCGCTGCAGCCGCGCGTGCCACCGACAAGCGCCGGCAGCGGCGCGTGTTCGCTCGCGACGGCGTCCCGCAACCCGCCTTCAGCGAGGATGGCACGGGCCTCCCGGCCGATGCGCCCGTTGTCGTCAAACCCGCGGCGGCTCAGGGCCAGCGAGGGCTCGCGATCGTCGAGCCGGGCGGCGACGCGATCGCGGCTGCCGCCCTCGCCATGGCGGATTCGCGCGACGGTCGCGCGCTCTGGGAGGAGTTCGTCGAGGGCCCCGAGCTCACGGTCAACGCGTTCAGCGCCGGCGGCCGGTTCGTCCCGCTGACGGTGACGGACCGCGAGCGCGCGCTAGCGTTCGGAGTCGCCACGGCGCACCTCTATCCCTCGCAGCACCAGGTGGCGGATGTCGCGGCGGCGGCCGAGGCCGCGTGCCGGGCGCTCGCGCTGACGGAGGGCCCGACCTACACGCAGGTGCTGCTCGCGCCGGACGGGCCGCGCGTGATGGAGGTCGCGGCGCGCCTGGGCGGCGGTCACGACGCCGAAC
>JALYLC010000039.1 GCA_030774435.1 Actinomycetota bacterium | reverse complement strand
GCCCAGGATGACGAGCGTGGTGCCCTGCGGCAGGTCGACCTTGAAGCCGATGTTGACGCCCTGCTCGGCCTGGCTCAGGAACGAGTCGAGGCCGCTGACAGCCAGCGCGCCGAGCACGGCGCCCCAGAGGCTCGTGGCGCCGCCGACGACGAGCATCGCGAGCGTCAGGAACGTCAGCTCGAGGTAGACCGAGTCGGTCGTGATCGAGCCGAGCATGTGCACGTAGAGCCCGCCGGCGAAGCCCGCCAGCGCACCCGACAGCGTGAAGGCCCAGAGTCGCTGGCGGTGCACGTTGACGCCGACCGCCTCGGCGGCCGCGGCGTCTTCGCGCGAGGCGCGCAGCATGCGCCCGAGCCGGCTGCGCTGGTAGGCGAAGGCGATCGCGATCGTGATCAGCACTCCGATCACGGGCTGCAGCGCGCCCGAGGACTCGGGGACGAGCGAGAGCGTCGTGGCGCCCGGCCCGATCTTCGTCCACTCGCGCAGGAGGTTGTTGGTGATCTCGAGCACCGCGAAGGTGGCGATGCCGGCGGCGAGGCCCGAGAGGCGCATCAGGGGCAGCCCGACGATCAGCGCGAGGACGCCGCCGACGGCCGCCGCGAGCGCGAGCGAGGGGACGGTGCCGAGCGTGTTGTCGCGCAGGATCGGGAAGAGATCCGGGAGCACGCCCTGCTTCGACTCCAGCGGGATCGTCATCACGCCCGAGGAGAAGGCGCCGACGGCGATGAAGCTGACCTGCCCGAACGAGAGCACGCCCGAGTTGCCGACGAAGACGTAGATCGCGACGACCATCGCGACCGAGACGAGGGCGTTGAGGAAGTACAGCTCGTTGGCGAGCGAGACCTGCGAGCTCACGAGGCCGACGGCCACGACGAGCAGCATCGGGCCGAGCAATTCGATGGCGGTCGCGCGGCGCTGGCTCATACGCGATCGACCACCGAGGTGCGGCCGCGCACGAACAGGCCGGCCGGGCGCAGGAGCAGCACGACGATCACGAGCGCGAACACGATCGAGGGCAGGTACACGGTGTTGTCGGTCGGCAGCGCCCCGTTGACCACGCCCGTCGTGAAGCCGATCGCAAAGCCGCCGAGGGTGGCTGTCCAGAGCCGGTCGATGCCGCCGACGACGACGCCCACGAGCACGATGATCGTGTCCTGGAGGGCAAAGTCGGGCGTGACGAGGGGCGATTGCACGGTCAGGATCACGGCGACCGCCGCCGCGAGCCCGCCCGAGAGCACTACAGCGAGCCCGATCACCTGGTTGGCGTTGACTCCGAGCATGCGCGCGGTGCGGAAGTCGGTGGCGGCCGCACGCGTGCGGAGGCCGATCTCGGTGCGGCCGAGCAGGAGCGCGAGCAGGCCGAGCGCGCCCGCAGCGACGATCACGGCGACGATCGTCAGCTTGCGCACGTCGACGCTCGCGATCGTGACGGCGCGGTTGAGCGATGCGAAGGACGACGCGGGCTCGCCGATCGTGCCGTCACGGACATCGATCAGCAATGCGAGGCTCTGCAGGACGAACGAGATCGCGAACGTCGTCACCAGCATGACTGCCGGCGACTGCTCGCGCAGCGGCCGGAAGACGGCCCGCTCCATCGCCAGCGAGAGCCCGATGACGACGGCGAAGCAGGCGACGATGCTCCACATGACCGGCCAGGCGGAGGTGTACGCAAGCGTGTAGGCACCCGCCATGATCAGCTGGCCGTAGGCGAAGTTGACGAGCCGGAGCACGCCGAACACGAGGCCGATGCCGACGGCCATAAGCGCGTAGGTCGCCCCCAGGCCGATCGCGTCCACGACGACCTGCGCGTCGATCGTGGCCAGCACCGGTGCCGCGAGTGCGCTCACGAGAGGTACGCCGCGACCATCGTGCCCGTATCGGCCGCGTCGGCGGGCGTCATCGTGAGCCGGATCTCACCGTTCGCCATCAGATACGTGCGATCGGCGAGCGCCACCGTCCGCTGTGCGCGCTGCTCCACGAGCAGCACCGTGATGCCGCGCTGGCGGATCTCGGCGAGCGTCTCGAACACGACGTCGACGATCTTCGGCGCCAGGCCGAGCGAGGGCTCGTCGAGCAGCAGAACGTCGGGCCCCGCGACCAGCGCGCGCGCGATCGCAAGCTGCTGTTGCTGACCGCCCGAGAGCACACCGGCGCGACGGCGGCGGAACTCCTTGACGATCGGGAAGAGCGCGTAGACGGACTCGATGTCATCTGCCCCGCCCTCGCGCGAGCGGCGCCCGGAGAGCCCCAGGCGCAGGTTCTCCTCGACGGTCAGGTCGGCGAAGATGCGCCGCCCCTCCGGCACGAGCGAGATGCCCGAGCGCGTGACCGCCTCCGGAGCGCGGCCGCGCAGCGACTCGCCCGCGAGCCTGATCTCGCCGCGCCTGAACTCCACGAGTCCCATGACGGCGTGGAGCGTCGTGGACTTCCCGGCTCCGTTGGGGCCGATCAGGCCCACGATCTCGCCCTTGCCGACCTCGATCGAGAGGCCGCGCACGGCCGCCACGCCGCCGTAGCTCACGTCGAGCTCGGCGATCTCCAGCATCGCCGCAGTCACTCGGCGTCCTCCTCGTGCACGGCGCTCTCGCCGAGGTAGGCGGCGGCGACGTCGAGATTGGAGCGGATCTCGCCGGGCGCGCCCTCCGCCAGCGTCGCTCCCTGGTCGAGCACATGGATGCGATCGCAGACGTCCATGATCAGCGCCATGTTGTGATCGATCAGGAGCACGCCCGCGCCGTGGTCGTCGCGCACGGCGCGCACGACCGCTGCGAACTCAGGCACCTCGCCCTCGGGCAGCCCGGCAGCCGGCTCGTCCATGAGGACGAAGCTCGGCTGCATCGCGAGCGCGCGCGCCACGCCGAGGCGCCGCTCATCGCCGTGCGCGAGCGAGCCGGCCGGAGTTTCCGCCTGGGCGGTCAAGCCCAGGAGCGAGAGCAGCTCGTCGGCGCGCCTGCGCGCCTCGGCCGGACCCGCCCGGACGCCGAGCGCGGCGACCTCGATGTTCTCGCGCACCGTCAGGTCGCGGAACGACTTCGAATGCTGGAACGTGCGTGCAAGTCCGGAGCGCGCGCGCCGGTGGGGGCTCCAGCCCGTGATCTCGCGGCCGTCGAGCTCCACCCTCCCGGAGGTGGGCAGGTCAAACCCCGTCATGAGATTGACGAGCGTCGACTTGCCGGCGCCGTTCGGACCGATCAACCCCACGACCTCGTGCTGGCGCAGCTCGAGCGTGACGGCGTCGAGCGCCTGCACGCCCTCGAACGAGCGAGAGACGGAGAGCGCCCGCAGCGTTCCCTGCGGCGTGGGACTGTCGGCGGGCTGGCTCAGCTTCTTCGCTCCCGGGCACGGCACTGCGGTGGCC
>JALYLC010000038.1 GCA_030774435.1 Actinomycetota bacterium | reverse complement strand
CGTGACTTCGGCGGCATCGTGCCCCTGGGCGGCTCGATGAAGTCGTGGGACGAGCAGCGGTTGCCGTTCCTCGCGCGTGAGCGCGAGTTACTGCGCGAGGCCGTGGACGAAGGCGTGCCCGTGCTCGGCATCTGCCTGGGAGCCCAGTTGCTCGCGCGTGCGCTGGGCGCCGAGGCGCGCGTCGCCGAGCACTCGGAGGTCGGCTGGCTCACGGTGGAGGCGACCCCCGAGGCCGCCGGCGACCCGCTGCTCGCACACCTGCGCGAGCCCGTCGGGGTGTACCAGTGGCACCTCGACGTCTTCGACCTGCCGCAAGGCGCCGTGCGGCTCGCGCGCAGCGAGCAGAGCGAGAATCAGGCCTTCCGGTACGGCGAGCGCGCCTGGGGCGTGCAATTCCACCCCGAAGTCGACCTTCCGCTCTACCTCGGCTGGATCAAGAACTGGGAGGGAGCGCCGGCCCGCATGGGCCTCGATCCCGACGCGCTCGAGGCGTCGATCGCCGCCGGTTCCCCGGACTTCACCGAGCCGCTCTTCGGCGCGTTCTGCTGGGTCTGCAACGCCGCCGCGTCTTAGAACTGGTTTCAAAAGTGGCGGGGCGTTCGGAGGTCTCGAATCGCCTGCGTCCGGTTGTCGGGCGCAATCGGTCGGCTGACGGATTGATGTGGTCGCCCGACAACCAGACCTGCGGCGACCCTGGGCCCGCGCAACCACGAACGCGACTTTTGAAACCAGTTCTTAGCTGCGGGGGTCCCGTTCGCGCCAGTCGCTGGGTGGGCTCCACGAGCTGTGCGATCGGCTGTCGACACCACTGCGGAGTGCGAGCAGCGGGAGGCCGATGAAGGCGATGAGCGTGAGGATGACTCCGGTCATGTCCAGCTCCTTGACTGATTGACTTCCTTCTGTAGTATCAGCCCGTGCGATCGATAAGTGAAATGCCAATAACGACTGGACTCGATCATGTCTGCTGATGGACTCGTCGGAGTCGAAGCCCGCCATCTGTCTGCGCTCCAGGCCGTCGCCGAGGAGTCGTCCTTCTCGCGCGCGGCCGAGCGCCTCGGCTACGCGCAGTCGGCCGTGTCGCAGCAGATCGCAGCGCTCGAGCGCGCCGTGGGGCTGAAGCTGGTAGAGCGCCCGGGCGGTCCGCGCCCGGTCTCGCTGACCGAGGCGGGCGAGGTCGTGCTCCGGCACGCCGATCGCCTGCTGGCGCGCCTCGGCGCCCTACGCGCCGATCTCGATCAACTGGTCGCCGGCGAATCCGGCACGATCCGCGTCGGCACGTTCCAGTCCGCCGGTGCGCGCATCCTGCCCGGCGTCGTACGCGAGTTCCGTGCGCGCTGGCCCGAGGTGCGCGTCGAGATCCGCGAGGAGCTCGACGAGAGCATCCTGCTGGAGAACGTGGCCGCGGGCGCGCTCGACCTGACGTTCGCGTCGGTCGGCGGCCCGGTGCCCACGCAGCTCGCCAACGAGCTGCTGCTCGAGGACCGCTACGTGCTGCTCACGCCGCCGGGCAGCCCCTATCGCGGGCGTACCAGCGTGACCCTGCAGGAGCTCGACGGGCTCGACGTGATCGAGCCGCCGGTGGGCGTGTCGTGCTCCCTGACGCTGGAGCGCGCGTGGGCCGCAGCCGGCACCGCGCGGCACACCGTGTTCCGCACCGACGACAATCTCACCGTCATGCGCATGGTCGGCGCGGGCATCGGGCACGCGCTCGTACCCGAGCTGGCGGCAGAGCCGGGCCTCGACGCCGACGTCGAGTTCGTGCGGCTGGAGGGCGAGTACATGATGCGCCGCGTCGCGATCTTCTGGCACCGCGACCGCTACCGCTCGCGCGCCGCCGAGACGTTCGTCGAGATCGCGCGCGAGGTCGGTGCGCAGATCATGCAGCCCGTCGGCTGACGGCTGCTGGGCGACCGCGGCCTCGTGGGGTCGCGTGTGCATACGCTGCTCGCGTGGACACCCCGGAGGCGATCGTGCGCGGCTTCGTGCAGAGCACCACGGGGATCATTTCCTGATGCTGGCGATCGCGGCCGCGCTCGGCGCCGCGCTGGCGTGGGGCATCTCGGCGGGCTGCGACAACCGCTCGACCCGGATGATCGGATCGCTGCAGGCGCTCGCGTGGGTGCAGCTGATCGGCCTCGTGCAGGTGCTGCCGTTCGCCGCCTACGAGGGAGTGCCGTCGCTGCCGCCGCAGCGCGCCTGCGCGTGGATCGTCGTCGGCGGCATCGGTTGCTCGGTCGGGCTCACGCTGGCCTACGCGGCAATCGGCCGCGGCGCGGTCTCGGTGGTGACGCCCGTCATGGCGGTGGATGGTGCGCTGGCCGCCCTCGCCAGCGTCGCGCTCGGCGAGCACATCGCAATCGCAACGGCTGCAGGTCTCGGCCTGGTGGTCGTCGGAATGCTCGTGGTGCTGTACGCCACGGCCTCGCAGGAGCGCGCGGGCGTCGCCGGCCACTCGCTCGCGGCGGTGCTCCTCGCGGCGGGCTCCGCCTGCGCGTTTGCGCTCTTCCTGCTCGCTGCGATCCGCACCGGCGACGCGCTCGGCGACGCCTGGTTGCAGCTGATCTACCGCGTGCTGCCGTTCGCCGTGGTCGGCGGGCCGCTGCTCTGGCGCAAGCAGCTCGGCCTGCCGGGGCCGGCCTGGAGGTTCGTCACGGCCGCCGCCGCGCTGCAATTCGCCGGCTTCGTGCTCTATCGCGTGGCGGGCCGCTCGGGCGGCGTGGCCATCCCCTCGGTGCTCTCCTCCCAGTTCGCCGTGATCGCGATCCTCAGCGGTGTGCTGTTGCTCGGCGAACGGCTCAGCCGCCGTCAGGTCGGCGGCTTCGCCGGGCTGCTGATCGGCGTCGCGGTGATCGCCGGAACGCACGCGTGACGGGGATCGTCGGTGGGCTGCTGGCCGCGCTGCTGTGGGGCTCGTCCACGGTCACCGATGCCCGCGCGACGCGCATCGTCGGAGCGGTCGGTGTGCTGGGGTGGGGGAGCATCGCCGGCTGCACGATCACGTTGCCGATCGCTCTGGCCTTCGCCCACGACGACTCGGGGGTGGGCGGGCGCGGGCTGCTGTGGCTGACGATCTCGAGTCTCGCCGCCGTGGCAGCTTTCGCGCCGTTCTACCGTGCCGTGCGCCTCGGGCCCGTGCCGCTCGTCGCCGGCATCGGCGCGCTGGAGGGCGCGGTCGCGGCCACGATCTCGTTCGCGACGGGGGAGCGACTGCCGGCGCTGACGCTGTGCGGCCTCGTGATCGCGCTCGGCGGCATGACGTTCGTGCTGATGTCGGTGCGCGTGCCGGTGCCGCAGGGCCACGGCCACCCGTTGCAGGCGGGGCTCCTCGCGACGCTGGCGGCGTCGCTGTTCGGGCTGTCTCTGTTCGCGGGCGCACGCGCGATCGAGCAGGTGCCCGAGCTGTGGCTGCCTGCCGGCAGCCGCACGTTCGGCACCTTGCTGATCGCGATCCCGCTGATGCTGCTCGGCTTGCTGCCGCGGCCGGGGCGCTTCCTGCGCTTCGTGTTCTACTCCGCGCTCGCCCAGTCGAGCGGCTACTTCGCGTTCCTCGTCGCGGCCAACTCGAGCGGCGTTTCGGTGCCCGCCGTGCTGGCCTCGCAGGCGTCGGTGGTCGGCATGGTGATCTCGTTCCTCGTGCTCGGCGAGCGCCTCTCCGGCCGCCAGCTCGCGGGCATCGCCGCCCTCCTGACCGGGGTCGCGCTCGTCGCGGCGACGCGCTGATGCGATGTTGATCGGCGTCCTTCTCGCGACCGTGACAGCCGTCACGTGGGGCAGCATCTCGGTGCTCGAGGCGAGGGTCTCGCGCGCGCTCGGAGGGCCCAGCGCGCTGGCCTGGGTCTTCTGCGTCGGCCTCCTCGCGGTGCTGCCGATCGCGCTGATCCACGGCGTGCCGGACGCGAGTGCGGGAGCGTGGGCCTGGGCGATGGTTTCCGCGTTCTGCTCGCTGGCGGGTATCGCCCTGATGTTCACGGGCCTGCAGTACGGTCGCGTCGGCCTCGTCACCGCCACGATCTCGGTGCAGGGCGCCTTCGCATCGATCTACGCGGCCATCGGCGGCCAGTCGCTGCACCCGCTGTCGCTGGTGGCGATCGCGGTCTCGGCGGTCGGCACGTTCGTGCTGATGAGCGGCGACGGCGGCCTCCAGGCGCCACCCCGCGAGCGCCGCGGGATCCTCCTCGCACTCGGCGCCGCCTGCTTCACCGGGCTCTCGCTGTTCGCGGCCTCGCGCGGCGGCTCGGGGATCGGCGCGGACTGGGTGATCGTCTGCATCCGGCTTTCCAGCGTCGTGATGGTGATGGTGCCGCTGGCCGCCGCGCGCCGGCTCAGGAGCCCACGGGGCATGCTGCGCCCCGCGATCGTCGCCGGCATCGGCGAGGTCGTCGCGTTCGGCGCCTATATCGAGGCGTCGAACCGCATCGGCGTCGCGGTCCCGGCGGTGATCGCATCGCAGTTCGCGTTGATCGCCGCGACCACGGGCTGGCTCGTGCTCGGCGAGCGCCTCGGGCGCAGGCAGCTCGTGGGCGCCGGCGCGATCCTCGCGGGCGTGACGGCGCTGACGATCTTGCAGGCCTGAGACTACGGCCCGACGAGCGGCACGAACGTGTCGCTGCTGCCCGTGTGCGCCGGCAGCTTGACCGGGCGCAGCGGCAGCGTGTGCGAGCCCCGGCGCCAGACCGCGAGCACCGTGCGCCCGCCGCCTTCGAGCAGGAGCACGAGACGATCGTCGCTCGTCCAGGCGATGCCGGAGAACTTCAGCCGCACCTGTGCGGGGAAGCCCGGGAGGTGCGTGTACCGGCCCGTCCGCGTGTCGAGGATCCACACGTCGGACGCCTGGGCGGGGCCGGGATAGGCGGGATCTGCGAAACCGACCGCGACGAGGCTGCCGTGCGGTTCGGCGACAACCTCGTCCAGGCCCCGGAGGATGCTCGGCCAGCGCAAGCGCCGGCGGGTGCGGGTCGCGAGGTCGACGAGGCTGATCCGGGCCTGCTCCAGCGACCATTCAACGGTCTGCTCGAGCACGAGATCGCGGTGCAGCGGCACGATGCGTGTCGCCCGCGCCCGCACTCGACCGGTGCGGGTGTCCACCAGCACTTGGTCGGTACTCGTCCACATCAGGACTCCCGCTTCACCCGCTCCCAGGAGTGGGCGGCATGGGGCCGCAACCGGCGGCCGCGCCGAAGGGACGAGAGCGAGGCGGCAACGCCCGGGAGATGCGCGGCGCAGCACCCACGTGGCGGATGAATCCGACGCTGGAGCGAGACTGCTGCCTCCGGTCAGGCGCTGGACCGATCCGTCCTCGTGGATGCGGAAGGCCACGGTGGTCGTCGCACAACAGCCGTAGCGGGCGACGAACGCGCCGTTCGCGCTCGGCCGTACCCAGCTGTCGAGGGGTCCGCTTGCGGTCGAGACCGCTCGGATGGCGTTCGCGTCGACGTCGTAGATGTAGGGCGGCGCGGCGCTGACGACCAGATGGAGGTGAGTGGGACCAGCGAGCACGGGCCCCTCCAGCCGGGGCAACGGCCCGGCCGGGCGCACGGTAGCCACCAGCACCAGCACGAGTACGGCACCGAGGAGCGACCCAACCGCATACCGCGTACGCAAGCTCACCTGGCGAATCTACGCCGCGCGCCGGAGATGCGTTCCCGCGGTGAGGTAGAAAGCCGTGCATGACGACACCGCCGATCGCCTGCTCGCTCACCGCAGCCGGCCGCGAGCAGCGCGCGGAGCTCGTGGCCGCGCTTGCCGCGGACGCGCTGCTCGACCGCAAGCGCGACGAGGCATCGCTCGTGCTCCGCTTCCGCGGAGCCCCTGGCGTGGAGGAGCGGGTGCGCACCTGGGCCGCGCTCGAGGCGGAGTGCTGCCCGTTCCTGACCATGCTCGTGGACGCGGCGGGTTCGGTCGTCACGCTGCGCATCGACGGGCCGCCGGAGGCCGCCGCGATCATCGACGACCTGCTGCCGGTCAGCGGTGAGAGGCTGCCGCCGGTCGACTGAGAACTGGTTTCAAAAGTCGCGTTCGTGGTCGGGGGGCGCGAAGCCCCTGGGCTCGCGCGGCTCTTTGCGCGGGCCCAGGATCGCCGCAGGTCTGCCAGGCGGGCGCCCACCCACCACCACTCGAACCACCGCGGCGCCCGGCTGGCAGACCGCAGGCGATTCGAGACCTCCGAACGCCCCGCCACTTTTGAAACCAGTTCTGAGTCGCGCTCGATGTCGCGGGCGGACGACGCCGACTCCGGCTACGTCTCCTCGGCGGGCCGGGCATCCGGGTCGAACCCTGCTGCGCGCATCGTGGCGTCGAGCAGAGCGAGCACTCGCAGCTGGACGCGCAGCGACGCCGGCCGCTCGTCCGCAGACTGCGCCGCGACGATCCGCCCGAGCGGGCTCGCCGAAGGTGCCGGGCCGAGATCGGTGCTCACGGCCTCGTAGCGCCAGCGGCGCTCGAGCACCTCCCACAGCCTCGACGCCTCGTCTGCGCCGGCGGCCTCCGCGATCTCGTCGAGCGTCGCGGAGAGCAGGCCGTCGAGCGTCGGGTACATGCGCGCAATGGCATCGTGCGACGCGGAGTTGAGCGAGGCCTCGGCGAGCACGCTTTCGAGCAGTGGGTCGGTCATGGGGTGACCGGAGGCTAGGTCGTCTTGCTCGCGGACCGCGACGCCAGGCCGCGAGCGCGATGGGCTCGGCCTATTCTCCGGAGTGGTGGACCGACTACCTGCGCGACCGGGGCGGCACCTCGTTCTGGCACGAGACCTACTTCCGGCGGGGCGGCTTCGAGACGATGTACGTCGATGTCGACGACCCGGTCGGCCTCGGGAGCATCGCACCCTTCGCAGCTGCCGAAGGCCCCATGTTCTCGGCCCGCCAGCGGCGCGACGCCGATCGGTCGAGCGCGGCGGCGAGGTAACGCGGCGCGCCGCCAGGCCGTGGTCGCGCGACACGCCCGAAACGCAGCCGGGCTCGTGGCACGGCCGCGCGCCACGAGCCTCGTCTCCATGCGAGCTCACGAGACGGCGGTCGGACGCTCCACGAAGCGCCGTGACGTCGCCCCGGCGCTGCCGCCGCTGCCGTGACCGAAGTCCCATAAGACTTCACTCGTGAGCGACTGGCCGGATGCCGAGCAGCGGGTGCGGGCGAGCTTCTCGCAGCAGGGCCTGATGGCCCATCTCGGGGCCGAGATCGTGGAGGTCGGGGAGGGCACCTGCTCGATCTCCTGCCGGCCGCGGCCCGAGCTCGGCCAGCAGCATGGCTACGTGCACGCCGGCGTGATCGCAGCGATCGCCGACAGCGCCGCCGGGTACGCCGCGCTGTCGGTGGCACCCGCGGGAAACGAGGTGCTGACGGTCGAGTTCAAGCTGAATCTGCTGGCGCCGGCCGCAGGCGAGCTGTTGATCGCGCGCGGCCGGGTGCTGCGCGCGGGGCGTACGCTGACGGTGTGTGAATCGACCGTCGCAGCCCTCGGCGGCGGCGAGGAGACGGCGTGTGCGATCGCGCTCGTCACGATGATCCAGCGCGCGTGACGGGGCAACGGCCAGCGCGGCAGCCGCGATGGATTGGCACGCAGGCGTTTGGGCCGCCGGCCCGGCGTTTCGCGCGCCGACGCCGGAGTGGTATCCTTACTCTTGTCTAAGAGTAAGGAGCAGGAATGGATGTTGCCGCGCAACTCTCGTCGAAGGGCCAGCTGACGGTGCCGAAGGTCGTGCGCGACGCTCTCGGTCTCTCAGAAGGCGATCAAGTCGTGTTTCGAGTCGAAGGCCAGCGCGCCGTGCTAGCCCGTACGCAAAGCCTCCTCGATCTCGCCGGCAGCGTCCCTGTTCCGGCAGCAAAGCGCGGCACCCCGTGGCCGGAAGTCCGGCGACGCACGCGCGCCGCCCGTGCGACGAGTCGCGGTTGAGCGCCTTCCTCGACACGAACATCCTCATCCGACATCTGACAGGCGACCCGCCGGCGCAGGCGCGTCGTGCAAGTGCGTTCCTTGCGAAGGCAGACGAGCTCCTCGTGCCCGACCTGATCGTCGCTGAGGTCGTGTACGTGCTCGAGTCGTTCTACGACGTCGAGCGCGAGCGAGTTGCAGAGCTCGTGCGCGCGGTGATCGGTTTCCCGGCGATCGTCGTGATCGACGCGCCCCTGCTGCTACGCACGCTCGAGATCTACGAGCTCGACCGAG
This sequence comes from Actinomycetota bacterium, assembly GCA_030774435.1. Lineage (GTDB taxonomy): Bacteria > Actinomycetota > Thermoleophilia > Gaiellales > JALYLC01 > JALYLC01. The sequence goes on along the minus strand of JALYLC010000038.1, from coordinate 192 downwards.
TCGACTTCGACGAGGCGTATCTCGTCGCCAGCGCCGAGGCGAGTGGAGTCGGCAAGATCGCGTCATTTGACCGCAGCATCGACAGGATCCCGACCGTGCAACGAATCGAGCCAACCTGACGACGACTCAGGATGGCGGCCACGACCCGCGGCCACGATCTGAGCCACGACCGCCCGGATCACAACCGCATTC
>JALYLC010000037.1 GCA_030774435.1 Actinomycetota bacterium | reverse complement strand
CTGGCACCGACCGGTCCAACAGAGCCGCAAATCCTTTAGGCACGAAGAAAGGCGATATTTCACCGGGTCGAGACGAGGCGCTCCCGGCGAGACGCTCGCAAGTGCTTCGATGCCCAAGAAAGGCCTGGTTGAGCGGATCGCCACCCTGGGGTCAGGCTCCGCCACCTGGGGTCAGACCCCACCTGGCGGAGCCAGACCCCAACTGGCGGCTCGCGCCGCCGAATGACACACGCCGCGTGTGTCATTGGCGGCGTTCCGGCGACCCGGCGCACCCGTCGCTATCGTCTGCCCGTGCTGCCACCCCCACCGCCGGCCGACGAGATCGCTCGCCGCATCGCAGCGTTCCAGGCCGGTCTGCAGCGCGACGGCCTCGACGCCGCGCTGATCGTGCAGTCGGCCGATCTCGTCTACCTCAGCGGCACGGCCCAGAACGCTCACCTGCTCGTGCCGGCGGCGGGAGAGCCGGTCCTGCTCGTGCGTCGCGACCTCAAGCGGGCTCGGGCGGAGAGCCCACTTGCGCGCGTCGAGCCGTTCACGTCGCTGAGGGGGCTGCCCGCGGCGCTCGAGTCGCTCGGCCTGAAGGGGCGCACGCGGCTTGGCCTCGAGCTCGACGTGCTTCCCGCGGCGTCCTACCTCCGTTACCGCGAGCTCCTGCCCGGCGCCGATCCGGCAGATTGCATGCCCGCGCTGTGGTGGGCGCGCTCGCGCAAGAGCGAGTGGGAGCTCGCGCGAATCCGCCTCGCCTGCGAGCAGACCCGGCTGGCGATGGAGTACGCGCCGAGCCTGCTCGTCCCCGGCCGCTCCGAGAGCGATGTCCTGAGCGAGCTCGGGCATCACATGCGGATGCACGGTCACGAGGGCACCATCCGCTTCCGCGGCATCAATAGCGAGTTCCTCTACGGGCAGGTGCTGGCGGGCCCGAGCGGAGCCGTGCCGGGGCCGACCGAGACGCCGCTGCACGGCCCGGGGCTGTCCACTGCGCAGGGCCGGGGGCCCTCGCGGCGGCCGCTGCGCGAAGGCGACGCGGTCCTGATCGACGTCTCGGGCCTGGCCGAGGGGTACGTCTCGGACCAGACGCGCACGTTCTTCGTCGGCCACGCCGATCCGACCCTGCTGGCCGCATACGAGACGTGCCGCCGCATCCTGGCCGAGTGCGTTGCCCTACTGAAGCCGGGCACGCCGGGGAGCGCGCTTTACGAACGCGCGCTCGAAGTCGCCAGCGAGGCCGGTCACGCCGAGCACTTCATGGGCGCGGGCGACGGCCGCGTGCGCTTCGTAGGCCACTGCATCGGCCTCGAGCTGAACGAGCCGCCGTACCTCGCGCGTGGCTATGCACAACCGCTCGAGACCGGGAACGTGATCGCGATCGAGCCCAAGCTCGCATTCACCGGCCTGGGCGCCGTGGGCGTCGAGAACAGCTACTTCCTGGCCGGCGACGGGCCCGTGCAGCTGACGGGCTCGACCGAGGAGCCCGTGATCGCGTGATCGACGCCGGCCTCTACCGCCGCCTCTTCGCCGAGCTCGCCGCGATCGGCCGGGAGCCGGGGGGCTGGAACCGCATGGCCTGGGGACCCGGGGAGGATGCGGCGCGCGAGTGGTTCCGCTCGACGGCGGCCGCACTCGGGCTCGAGGTTGTCCAGGACCCGGCGTCGAACCTCTGGGCGGTCGAGCCGGGCGGCGCAGGCGGCCCGTTCGACGCGGTCGGCTCCCATCTCGACTCGGTTGCCGACGGCGGCGCGTTCGACGGGGCGCTCGGCGTCGTGGCCGGGTTCGTCGCTGTCGAGGCCGCCCGCCGCGCCGGCGGCGCGCCGCGGCCACTGGCCGTCGGCGCCATGGTAGACGAGGAGGGGCCTCGCTTCGGCGCGGCGATCTTCGGCTCGCGTGCGCTCTCGGGCGAGCTGGACGCCGATGAGATCCTCACCCGCACGGATCCCGAGGGGAACGTCCTGCGCGACCTGGCGGCGCTGCGCGGCGTGACGGCGACCAGCGTGCGCGAGGCGCCGGCGTTCCTGCCCCGCGTGGCCTCGTGGATCGAGGTGCACGGCGAGCAGGGAAGGCGGCTCGTCGACGTGCCGGCCCCGCTC
>JALYLC010000036.1 GCA_030774435.1 Actinomycetota bacterium | reverse complement strand
ACCATCCACTCCGCCGCGGCGGGGCTCGACCCGCACGTGGCGCTCGTCGCCTACCTCCTGTTGCTCGCCGGCCTCGCGGCGAAGATCGGCTGGGCGCCGGTGCACAACTGGCTGCCGGACGCCCACTCCGAAGCGCCTCCGCCCGTGTCCGCGCTCCTCTCCGCCGCCCTGCTGCCCTCCGTGCTGCTCGTCGCCTGGCGCGTCCAGCAGGCTCTCGCCGACGCGGTCGGCCTGCACACCTCGCGCGAGGTGTTCATCCTCTTCGGCCTGGCCTCGCTGGCCGTGGCAGTCCCCTTCCTGTGGCGCCCGCTGGCCTGGAAGCGGCTGCTGGCGTACTCGAGCCTGGAGCACATGGGCGTGATCGCGCTCGGCATCGGATTCGGAAACCGGCTCGCGCTCATCGGCGCCGTCGTGCACGTCGCCGGGCATGCGATCGTCAAGGCCGTGGGCTTCTATGCCGCGGTGCCGCTGCTCGGGGTTCAGCCGTCCACGGCCTCGCATCCGGCTCGCGGCGTGGCGCGCGCCGACGCGCGCGTCGGCGCAGTGGTCGGCGGCTGTCTCGGGGCGCTCGCGGGCCTGCCGCCGTCGCCGCTCTTCATCTCCGAGTTGTTCGTCGCCCTCGGAGGCATCGAATCCGGCCACACCGGCGTCGTCGCCGCCGCGGTGGTCTTGCTCGCACTCGGCTTCCTCGGCCTCGCCCACGCGCTGATCGAGGCCGTGGCCGGGCGGCGGCGCCACATCCGCCCGGGAGTGCCGCCCGGGCGCGGGCTCATCGTCGCGCTCTCGGCCGGCGGCCTGCTGCTGCTCCTCGCCGTGGCCGGCAGCGCACTCGCACTGCCCGGCTCGGACATCGCCGACGCGCTCGCGCGAGGGCTCGCGTGAGCAGCGATACCGGCGCGCACGCACGCTACCGCGATGCCGTCGCCGGCGCGCTCGCCGCAGGCGGCAAGTTGGCCGGCCTGTATGCCAGCGCGGACGACGGCCGGCCCGCCGTCCGCGCCGTGCTCTGCCGGCCCGACGGCGCGCTCGACAGCGTCAGCGTGGTCGTCGAGGACGGCCATGCCCCGACCATCGTCGACATCAGCCCTGCCGCGGAATGGCCCGAACGGGAGGCCCACGATCTGCACGGCGTGCACTTCGACGGCCACGAGCCCCTGCGCCCTCTCGTCGACCACACCGGCGACCTCTCGGCCTGGACTGTCCCCGTCGACGGCCCTGACGCCTACCAGATCGCGGTCGGCCCGATTCATGCGGGCGTGATCGAGTCGGGCCACTTCCGGCTGCACGTGGTCGGCGATCGCATTCTGCACCTCGATGTTCGCCTGTTCTACAAGCACCGCGGGCTCGAACGCTCGGCCGAGAATGTCGCGCTCGTCACCGCCATCGCGTATGCCGCGCGCGCCTGCGGTGCGTGCGCCGTCAGCAACCGGGTCGCCTACGCGCACGCCGCGGAGCAGATTCTCGGCCTGCGGCCGACCGCCGAAGTCGCCCGCTCACGCACGCTCCTGCTCGAGCTGGAGCGGCTCTGGAACCACCTCAACGACGTCGCCGCCATCTGCGCCGGTGTCGGTCTCGCCGCCGGAAACCAGCGGTTCGCCGCGCTGTGCGAGGACGCCCGGCAGCTCAACGCGCGCATCGCCGGCCACCGCCTCCTATTCGACAGCGTTCACGTCGGCGGCAGCCGGCTCGAGCTCGACCACGGCGAACGGGAGAGCTCTCGGACGGTTCTCGCACGGCTCCGCGCAGAGACGGCCGCGAGCTGGCGCGATCTGGTCTTCAACGCCTCGTTCCAGGACAGGCTCATCGACGTCGGCGTCCTCACCCGGGATCAGGCAGCCGCACTCGGCGCCGTCGGCCCAGTAGCTCGCAGCGCCGGCCTCGCGGAGGACGCGCGGACCTGCCAGGACGACTGGCTGGCCTATGACGGCTTCCGGCCCGCGCTGGGCGATCGCGCAGACGGCGACGTGCGCGCCCGCCTGGAGCAGCGCGAGCTCGAGCTCCGCCAGACCTTCGCGTTGCTCGAAGAGCTGCTGACCTTGCCCATCACGGCTGGTGCCAGCGCAGCCGACACGAGTCCTGTCCAGCAAGCCTTGGCTCGGATCGAAAGCCCGCGTGGCGCCACGCTGTGCGCGCTCGAAGCCGATGGCGAACGCCTCGCCCGCCTGTATCTGCGCACGGGCTCCTACGCCAACTGGCCGGTCCTGGCCAGCGTCGTGCCCGGCAACCTCATGCCGGACTTCCCGCTAATCAACAAGAGCTTCGAGCTCTGCTACGCCTGCGCGGACCGCTGACCTCATGTTCACCCTGCTGCGCGATCTCCGCCGCCTCCGCCTTCAGTTCGACCTGCCCGCCGCGACGCGCGGCCGATCGCTCGCCATCCGCCACGTCGACTCAGGCTCCTGCAATGGCTGCGAGCACGAGCTCACCCTCGCGACCAGCCCGCACTACGACCTCCAACGCTACGGCCTGGGCCTCGTCGCCTCTCCCCGCCACGCCGACCTGCTGCTCATCACCGGCGCCGTCACGACGCGCATGCACGACGCGCTGCTCACCGCCTACCACGCCATGCCGGAACCCCGCCGCGTAGCCGCACTCGGCAACTGCGCGCTCGGCCACGACCTCCTCGGCCATCCCGGCGACATCGTCGGCGCCGTCGAGGACGTCCTCCCCATCGACCTGCGCATCCCTGGCTGTCCACCCACCCCGGCCCAGATCGCGGAAGCGCTCCTCGAACTGATCGACCACGCTCCACCAACTAGTCGACGGGATGTCGCGGGAACCGGCCCCTGAACAGGCAAAAGTAGAAGCGGACGGGGCGCGGCTCGCCGCCCCCCCCGTCCGCCAAGCCGCGGACACGACTGAGCGATCGCCCGATCGACACTGGTCGCGCGCAACCGGGGCCGTCGCTTCCCCAGCCCAATCTAAGACTCTCACACAGCGCCGCGGCATGACGCCGGCTTCCGCAAGTACCGCGAGCGAGAACGGGTCGCGATGACCCCCAGCCAGATCACGCCAAAAAGACATGCATGACCCTGTCGACGCCGAGATACCGTCCACAAGCATCCGCCAACGTCCACCGGAGCCACGCGCGACTGGCCCAAGAGCTCGCAGCGCTCGCCTGAGACGACCCCCAGCTCAGAAGCCCGATCATCGATCTGGCTTAACCATCGGGAATTCCGGATGGGCGATACTTGGCTCGAACCAGTGACCCCCAGCTTGTCGAGCTTGGGGCGCACCGCTCAGCCACAAGGGTTCGCACGGATCCGGGCCACGATCTGGGCCACGCGTACAGACGTCGTGCGGTGCGCCTGCCCGAGAGCGTGGCGAAACCAGCGGCGCAGGTGACGGCCCCGTTGCACCAGCCCGGGCTCGCGCCCTAAGATCGCCCAACTGCGCGCGTTCGGGCTGATTGGAGGGCACGTGAGCGCTGAGAACGGATCTGGCGACGTCGACGGGCGAGTCCTTGACGAGTGGCGGACCGCTGCATACAACTGCTTCAGCTCGGGCCACAAGTTCTGCCGCGAGGTCTGCCCCGTCCTCCAGGTGACCCACGACGAGACGCACAGCCCGACCGCATTCCACGCGAACGTCGTCGCGATGGACAAGGGCTTGCTGACGATCGAGGACGTCGCCGAGGACTACGTGAACTGCACGCAGTGCGGCGCCTGCGAGCTGCGCTGCCCCAACACGATCTTCGCGGGTGACTTCTACCGCTTCCGCACACGCACCGTCGACCTCGTCAAGGCCATGCGCTCGCTCGCAGTCGAGCACGGCATCCACCAACCCGGCTGGCAGCGCTGGAACCTCGCGACCGACCAGAACAAGAACGAGCCCGTGATCGAAGGCGTCTCGCAGGAACGCGTCGCCGAGTGGGCGGCGGAGCTCGGGCTGCCCGTCGGCGGCGAGACGATCCTCTTCTGCGACTGCGAGGCGGCCTTCTACCGGACGTCGCAGCCGAAGGCCGTGGCCAAGCTGCTGCGCGCCGGCGGCATCGAATTCGGCCTCATGCGCGAACAGTGGTGCTGTGGCGGACCGGCGGCCGAGATGGGCTACGCCGAGCAGGCCCGGCGCTTCGCGGAACACAACGTTGCCGACTGGCGCGCCGTCGGCGCGAAGCGGATTCTCGTCCTCGACCCGCACGACTACATCACGTTCACCGAGGACTATCCGCGCTACTTCGGCGACAGCTTTGACTTCGAGATCGTGCTGATCGTCGAGCTCGTGGCCGAGCTGATCCGCGAGGGCCGGATCACGCTCACCGTGCCGGTCGAGCGCAGCGCGACGTACCACGACTCGTGCCGCCTCAACAAGCGCAAGGGCATTCACCGCGAGCCGCGCGAGATCATGCGCGCGATCCCGGGCCTGAGGTTCGAGGACGTCGACCACGTCACGCAGTGGGGCTA
>JALYLC010000035.1 GCA_030774435.1 Actinomycetota bacterium | reverse complement strand
GCTCTGCCCGGCTGCCACCGGCGCCCGCGAGCCAGATCAGATCGACGGAGTCCCCGACGCTTGGCGGCGAACCTGGCCAGATAGCCCTGCATCCGAACTCCGAGATATCCAAACAGCGGGCGTGCAGACGTCGACCGCCGCCGATAGAGCGACTGGACACGATGCGCACGAGCATCTGGGCTTGATCGGCCGGCACGCGCAGCGAGCGCCGGTCTGAGGCGGGCTTCCATGAATGCGGCGGAGCCCAGCAGCGCAGCCGCATAGCGTCGACCTGCTCGACGCGAACAGTCGCCGTCCACGCCCTCGAGCCGTCGGACCATCGCAGCTGCAACTCGGAAAACGCCCCCATGAGCACGCCGTCAAGCCTCAGCATCACAAGATCTCCCACGACCTCCTCGACCGTCGCCGCAGCACGCGTCGAGGCAACCCGATCGACAACCTCAACCCGGTCGTACACCGCGGGCAACCTCTCAGGACACAACCTGGCATCGCTCACCCCCACTTCATCGGCCACAGCCAGACTCAAGTCAAGTCCCTGGGAGAGATGGCTACCCGACAAGGGCCACCGCGCGGCAACCGGCGTGGCTCCCGTTGGACGCTCCACGGCGCTTCCTGAGGCTCCCTGCAATCGGGAGAAGCAGGGGGCGCCGTTGCCGTTTCCGCTGGTAGTCTCCCGAATCCCAGGAGCCAAGCCGAGAGGCGCCGAGAGCACGAAATCGAGCGTCCACCGTCTGGCTGATGGCGCTCGTGAGCGTCTCGTCCCAGGAGCGCCGGTTGGGCAGCGCTGTGAGCTGGTCGCGGCGCGCCTGGCTATCGAGCCGCGAGAGCAGGTCGGAGCGTTCGATCGCCGCGCCCGCCTCGGCCGCCAGGAACTGGATCACCGCCTGAGACTTGGCATCCAGATCACTCCGAGGCGTGGCCCACGCGACGCAGAGCACCCCCACCGACCGACCATCGCGCAGGATCGGCTCGTAGACCACCGAGACGATGCCGGTCGCACGCACGATCACGGCAGAGACGCCGGGCTCCTGCGCGACGTCAGCGATGAAAACGCGGCGTCCCGTGCGGAAGGCCGAGAGGCTGGCCGCGGGCTGCACAGAGCGTAGCTCGGCGGCGTCGATCCGCACTCCCGCCGAGCCTGTGATCGCGAAGCCGTCGCCGCGCGGCTCAACCAGCGTCGCGAGCGTCGCACCGGTGCTCTCGATCACGGCCGCACACACGAGCTCGCGCGCATCGCTGCCGAGCGAGACGCCGCGCGCCACGTGCGAGATGGCGCTGAACGCCTTGTGCATCTCCTCCACCTGCATGGAATGGCGCCTGGCATCGGCCGTCTGCCGCCGCTGCTCAGCCACCGTCGTGTTGAACACCATGCCCACGAGGTAGGCAACAACCGTCCACAAGACAGCACCGCGCCAGCCATTCGAGGGGTACATCGGCGACCCCAGCACAACCAGCGGCAGCGCAAACATCAACCCACTGCAAACGGTCATGAGAAGCACAGCGCGACGATCCAAAACAGCCGCCACCCACACCACCGCAAGCATCCCAAGCGCCCCATACCCCGAAGTCGAACCGCCCTGACCCTGACGCAACAACGCAATCGCCAACAGCGCCGAGAGCGCCGAGAGCGCCGGCGCAAGCCACGCCGAACCCGCGCGCGCCGAGCTGACCGCGACCACGAGAGCGCCGATCGCGAAGACCAGCGCAGCCAACCCAACGAAACGCCAATCACTGCCCTGAGGATGCACGGCCACCGCCCCCGCAGCGATCACCGCAAACCCCAGCAGCGGCCTCAGCGGCGCCGAGCCTCGCAAATCCGAGAATGATCCACTACGAACGAACACAGCTCTGAGATCGGCAACCAGCCGTCCCGGGTTAAGCACCCCTGCGGCGAACCCTCGGGAGGGCGCGCCGGGCAGCCCCACCCGGTCTTGAGGATCAGGGCAAGAACGCCCAGGCAAGGCTGCCCACCTCAGAGCGTAATCGCGGCGCTCGAGGAGGTCGCAGACTGCTGCCTTCCAATCGGCGCTGGGTGGGTCGCTCGCCCGACCAGTGCATGCCTCGCCCGGCTCCTGCGCAAGCACCGTGAACCAGCGCCGCCAGGACTGGCCACGCCCAGCCCCGTCTTCTCTCCCGTCGCACCTACCACGGCTATCCCGAGGCACGGCTAGTCGTCGCGCGACGTGGCCTGCGTCGCATTCTCCTGCGCGTGCTGGCTTGTCGAGTATCTGTCGACTCCCACACGGATGCACTCGAAGTGCGCGCCTCCTCCGGCTGAGCCGGATCGGCTTGATGATGGCCGCCCGAATCCTCGCCGAGGAATGCGACGCGCGCCGCCTCGAGAGCGCCGACCCAAGAGATGAAGCTCCCC
>JALYLC010000034.1 GCA_030774435.1 Actinomycetota bacterium | reverse complement strand
CCACCACGGCGAACCCCCAGGGCGTGCCGTTCGCGATCAGCGACGACGCGGCGCAACGCGCGTTTCCCTACGAGCTGGTCGCGGCGCGCGCGGTCGGCCTCTCGGCCGCACGGCAGTACGTCGACTGGGCCGCGATCGCACCGCAGCGCCCGGCGCGGCCGCGCGACCCGCGCGACCCGGCCTACGACTGGTCCGCGCTCGACGCCGACGTCGCGCGCTACGGACGTGCCGGCCTGGGCGTGCAGCTCGCGTTCTGGCACGTGCCGGCGTGGGCGAATGGCGGCGGGGCCTCGAACGCGTGGCCGCTGAACGCCCAGGATCTCGGCGACTTCGCCTACGCAACCGCTCGCCGCTATCCGCAGGTCCGCCTGTTCTACGACTGGAACGAGCCGAACGTGCGCATGTTCGCGGAGCCCAACACCGTCGAGGCCTACGAGCCGATGGCGCGCGCGGTCTCCACCGGCGTCCACGAGGCGGATCCTGAGGCGCGGGTCGTAGCCGGCAACCTCGCGCGCTATCGCGACGCGGGGCGGGACCCGGCTGCCTGGGCTGCGCGCCTGCACGCCGACGGCGTCCCCATGGACTTCTTCGGCATCCACCCGTACCCGCTGCGGCGAGCCCCGCTCGCGGTGCGAGACCCCGGGCACCGCATCGACCTGCTGGACGTCCCTGCGCTCGCCCGCCTCGCCGGGGTGCCCGTGATCGTCTCGGAGTTCGGCTGGTCGTCCGACGACGCGGGCAGCGAGCACCAGGCCGAATGGACCGCAGAGGCGATCGAGCTCGCTCGCTGCACGCCGGGGCTCGCGGGATTCGTCTTCTGGGGCTTCCATGACCATCCGGTGCCGCTCGGCGTCACGCCCGACCCCTGGGTGCGCTTCGGCTGGCTGGACGCGGCCGGCCAGCCCAAGCCGGTCTACCTCGCTGCGTTCGACGCGCTCCGCGTGCCGCTCGACTGCGCCGCCGTGGCCCGGCAGGCCGGCGCCCCCGGGGGCTGGCCGCTGCTCAGCGCGATCCCGCCCCCAGAGCCGTGAGAGCTTCAATCGTCGAGGCGCGCGTCCTCGAGATCCAGGTCGCGCTGGACGCGGTTCATCACGGCGTCGTTGATGCGGCCCTGCTGGCGCAGCTCGACGACCGCCTGGCGCTCTGCGTCGAGCAGCTCGCGCCGCAGCCGCTGGTAGTTCTGGGAGCGCTCCTCGATCTGGCCGTCGTCCTCGGAATCGAAGCGGGCCGCGAACCGGCTCGCGCGGAAGCGGTAGGCGCCGCGCATGCGCTCGGCCGTGTCCTCGCGCACCCAATCCTCGCCCGCGAGCTCCTCCAGTCGCCCGAGCGCGGCCTCGGCGGCATGGATGCGTGCCTTGGTCTCCTCCTTGTCGGAGAGACCGTCGTCCTCGAGGCGGAGCCAGCGGATCACCGCGGGCAGCGTGAGCCCCTGCACGACGAGCGTCGCGAGAATCACGCAGAACGCCAGGTAGATCACGTAGGAGCGCTGCGGAAAGGAGGCTCCGCCGTTGATCGTGAGCGGCAGCGCGAGCGCGGCGGCGAGCGAGACGGCTCCTCGCAGGCCGGCCCACCCGATCAGCGCGGGGTACTGCCAGGGCGGATAGGGGTCGCGCTCGCGGATGCGCTTCGACATCCGCCTGGGGATGTAGGTGGCGGGGAAGACCCAGATGAAGCGTGTGACGATCACTGCCGCGCTCACGATCGCGCCGTCCGCGAGCAGCGAGCCGGTGGAGCGGCCGTGCAGCGAGTCGAGGATGGGACGCAACTGCAGCCCGACGAGGCCGAACAGCAGCGCGTTCAGCAGGAACGTCAGGATCTCCCAGACGGCGTCGCCCTGAAGCCTCGTCTGCACCGTCGTCAGCTCGGGCGTGTACCAGCCCACGTAGATGCCCACGGTGACCACGGAGAGCACGGCGGACACGCCCGCGGCCTGCGCGGGCAGGTAGGCGAAGTAGCCCGAGAGCAGCGCGATCGCGATCTCGGTCGGGGAGTGGTTGAGCCTGCGGCGGAACTGACGCAGAACGAAGCCGACGGCGAGGCCGATCGCAACGCCACCGACCACGTCCACCCCGAAGCGCCAGGTCGCGTGCCAGAGCGAGAAGCTCCCGGTCACGACGGCGGCGACCGCGAAGCTGTAGGCGACGAGCGCCGTCGCATCGTTGATCAGGCTCTCGCCCTCGATCAGCGTCACGAGTCGGCGCGGCAGGCCCAGCCGCGAGCCGATCGCCGTGGCCGCGACCGCGTCGGTGGGCGCGACGATCGCGCCGATCACGAAGCAGACCGGCCACGAGAGCCCGCCGATGGCCGCATGGCAGACGGCGGCCACCGTCAGCATCGTCGCGAGCACGAGGCCCACCGCGAGCAGCGAGATGGGCCGCGCGTTGGTGCGCAGGTCGCGCAGCGAGGTGAAGAACGCTCCCGAGTAGAGCAGCGGCGGCAGGAATCCCACCAGCACGATGTCGGGCTGCAGGGAGATGTGCGGCGCACCCGGGACGAAGCCGATGCCGAGACCGCCCAGCACGAGCAGGATCGGGTACGGGATGCGCAGGATGGGCGCGAGCACGAGCAGCGCAGTGCCGGCCACGAGCAGAGCGAACAGGACGAGCGAGTCGTGAGCCGTGATCGTCACCGCCAGGATCGTAAAGCGGGTCGGAGCGCTCCGGAGCGGAGTGGCCGCAGGCCGCGCCGGCTGGTAGGTTCGCCGGCGTGAAGCGCGCGGTCTGGACCTGGGCCGGCAACGCCATCGCCCTCTACGCGGCGGTCGCCTTCGTCGGCGACGCCACGCTCGCGGGCTGGACGTCGCTGCTGATCGCCGCGGCGGTGTTCGGCGTCGTCAACGCGCTCGTGAAGCCCGTCGTGAAGCTGCTGGCGCTGCCGCTGATCCTGCTCACGGTCGGCATCGCGCTGTTCTTCATCAACGTGCTGATGCTCTGGATCACCGACGAGATCGTCAGCGGCATCCACTTCGACGGCTTCGGATCGCTCGTCGGCGCCAGCGTCGTGATCTGGCTCGTCAACATGGTGCTGACGTGGCTGCCCGGACCATGGGGAGAGGGCAAGGGAGACTGATACGGGCTGAGCGGAGGCGCGAGTCGCGCCTCCGCTCGAGTATCCGGTCTCTAGATCAGAGTCACGTTCTTTGCCTCGGGGCCCTTCTGACCCTCGACGCCTTCGAACTCGACCTTCGCGCCCTCGGCGAGCGACTTGAAGCCGTCGCCGGCGATTGCGCTGTGGTGGACGAACAGGTCCTTACCGCCTGCGTCAGGGGTGATGAAGCCATACCCCTTCGCATCGTTGAACCACTTGACGGTTCCGGTTGCCATTTATGTAACACCTCCTCCGCCATCTCCTGAACGGGCAGAGGAAGCGCAAAAGGGCGCAACCCCGGTACTCGCTCGCGTGCACCTTGAACGGTAGCAGCCAGCAAGCCGCTGCGGGTCACGAATGCAACGACAACTGCATAAACCGGGGTCAGGGCGGTCTAGCGCTTGCGCGCGTTCCAGTTGCGCTCGAGGTTGTCGATCAGGGCAGGGCTGTAGAGGCAGTGCGCCTGCGCAACCGAGTAGTTCGCCATGTAGCGGCGGAACAGGTCCAGGGGCTCCTGCACCTGGCGCAGGGCCAGCCGGTTGCCGCTCAGGCTCGTCGTGCCGGCGCTCACGACCTCCGAGGCGGCGTTGCGGATCGCCTCCTCCATCGCAGCAGGCGGCACGACCTCGTCGGCGAGCATCAGCCCCTCAGGGCTGTCCGCGTGGAACGTGCGGTTGAAGAAGATCGCCTCGCGCGCGATGCGCTCGCCGACGAAGCGCGGCAACCGCAGGTTGGCGCAACCGGGGATGATCCCCTCCTTGCGCGCCGGGAGCGCGAAGTAGGAACCGGCCTCCGCGATCACGCAGTCCATGACGAGCAGCCACTGGCAGGTCCCGCCGATCGCGAAGCTGTCGACGGCCGCGATCCAGGGCTTCTCGCGGCGGAGCTCGAGCACGTCGGAGTCGAACGTCGCCAGATCGTGCCCGCGGTACATCTTCGAGACCTGGCCGAGCTCGCGCTCGAGCATGAACTCGACGAGCGAGATCTTGCCCTGGTAGAGGTGCGTGAGGTTGATGCCCGAGCCGAGGATGCGCCGGCCCGCGTACTTGTGGTGGGTTGCCGGCGCGCCACGAAGGACGCCCACGCGGATGCTGTCGTCGAGCAGTACGAGGTCGATCGCGACCTCGAGCGCCGCGGTCGAGACGTCGTCCTCCGAATTCAGGAACGCGTGGTTCTGCACGGTCACGCGGCCGATGTCGCCGTCTCGGTCGACGCGCATGGGGCCGAGATCGGCGCCGCCCTCGCGCTGGAAGTCCTCGAGCAGGGCGAGCGCCGCGGCGGTGGGTTGCGACATCGCGTGGATCAGGTGGAAGCCCGCGCGGGGGTGAGCGAGCACGTGCGCGACGAAGATCCCCTGGTTGATCTCGAGCCCTTGCTTGTGCTTCTGCAGCAGCTCCCGCTCGGCGGCGATGGCGGCTCGGCTCGGTAGATGCTCAGGAAACTGCTCGGCGGCGGAGTACACGAGCTCGGAGATGCGCCGCTGCCGCCGGTAGCCGTCCGTGAGGCCGGCGTAGATCGACTCCATGTCGCTGCGGAGGTGCTCGACCCACGCAGCGTCCGCTCGTTTCGTCGCGTGGGCCACGCACTAACCCCGCGGCCGGGTGTCGAGCACGCGCGAGAGCTTCCCGCCCTCGGAGCGCGGCACGCTGCCGGGAGCGACGATGCTCACCTTCATCGTGCACCCGATCGTGTCCTTGATCAGGCCGGAGACGCGCTCGCGAAGTGCGCCGACCGTGTGATCGGCCGCGATCGCATCGTCGGAGAGCACGTCGATCCCGACCGCCCGGAAGAAGTCGTCGCTCGCCTCGGTCCGAACCTCGAGCTCGTCCATCGTCCGCTCCCGGCTGACGATGAGCTGGTAATGGGGCGAGAGCTCCTGCACTCGGCCGAGCACGTCCTCGACCTGGGTCGGGAACACGTTCACGCCGCGGATGATCAGCATGTCGTCGGTCCTGCCGCGGATGGCACTCATGCGCGCGAGTGTGCGGCCGCAGCTGCACGGTTCCGAGGACAGGCTCGCGAGATCGCCCGTCCAGTAGCGCACGAGCGGCAGCGCCTGCTTCGTGAGCGCCGTGAAGACCAGGACGCCCACCTCGCCCTCGGGCAACTGCTCGCCGCTGTCGGCATCGACGACCTCGGGCAGGAAGTGATCCTCGTGGATGTGCGAGCCGTTGCGCTCCTCGATGCACTCCCCCGAGACCCCGGGCCCGATCAACTCGGACAGGCCATACGTGTTGCTGGTGCGCACGCCGAGGCCGGCGTCGATCTCCGCCCTCATCGCCTCCGACCAGGGCTCCGCGCCGACGGCCGCGTAGCGCAGGCTGATCTCGGCGGGGCCGATGCCGCGGCGCTTGAACTCCTGCGCGAGCGTCAGCGCGTAGCTGGGCGTGCACGCGAGCACGTCGGGGCGAAGGTCCATGATCAGCAGCAGCTGACGCTCGGTCATACCGCCCGAAACGGGCACGACCGTCAGCCCGAGCCGCTCGGCGCCATGGTGGAACCCGAGGCCGCCCGTGAAGAGCCCGTAGCCGAACGCGTTGTGGAGCGTCATTCCCGGCTCGGCGCCCAGCATCGCGAGGCTGCGGGCGTTGAGCTCGGCGAAGAGGTCGAGGTCGGCCCGC
>JALYLC010000033.1 GCA_030774435.1 Actinomycetota bacterium | reverse complement strand
GGCGGCGACGGCGGCGCCCACGCCTCGCTCGACGACTGGTTGCGCAGCTAGCTCAGTCGGCGTTGAGGCGCTCGGCGAGCGCGACGACCGAATTCAGCACGTAGATGACCTCGGGGCCGACGAGGTGCGCGGTCGCCAGGCGACCGCAGGCGCAGAGGTGCGAGCCGGATTCGCTGAACGAGCAGATGCCGTAGAAGCCGCCGGCGATCGAGCCGCCGTTGGAGCCGAGCAGATCGCGGAACAACTCGGCGTGGTCGTCGTCGGCGTCGAGCGGCATGATCGGCGCGTAGACGTCGAGCACGCGCTCGCCGGCGTAGTGCTGCAGGTAGACCGCGCAGCCGTCGCTCTCGATCAGCCAGCGGCCGCGATCGAGCGTCTGATAGACGATGCCCAGCCGGCGCAGGACGCCCTCGACGTAGAGGTTGGCCTGGTCGGACTCCTCGTCGCCGGCCGGCCCGCCGAGGTCGAGCGCCTCGGTCAGCTTGACGTTGTAGCGCCGCTCGAAGATCGCGGTCTCGACGATGCGGCGGGCGCTGTCGGGGTGACGGCGCGCCTCCTCGAGGCCGACCGCCTCCTGCCGGGCGCGCGCGTCGAAGTGCAGCCGTGCCAGGTGCTCGAGCAGGCTGTCCTTGGTCGGAAACCGCTCGAGGTCGGACTCGACTGTGGCGACGATGCGCTCGAGCTCGCGGTGCGGCAGTCGACGCATCCAGGACTGCCTGCGGCGCGCCTGCTTGAGGGCCCGCCGGACGTCGCTGCCTTCACCCTTGCGCCACGATCCGAGCACGCCCCCAGTTTCGCCGATGTTGCGCGTCTATCCAAGCAGCGAATGTCACGAACCTGGTTCGGATGTCGCGCGCCGCAACCGCGCGCGCGGCTCCGTTCCCGCTCGCAGACGGGCGATGTTCGCGCGGTGGCGGAGTGCCACGAATCCGAATGCCAGAGCCGCGAACGCGATTACGGGCCAGGCGCGGCCGAGCGCGATCGCGGCGATCAGGAACGTCGCCCCGGCCGCCAGCGAGGCGACGGAGGCGTAACGCAATGTGAAGAACGTGATCGCCCAGGCCAGGGCCGCGAGCCCCACGCCCGCCGGGAAGAGGGCGAGGGCGGCGCCGGCACCGGTCGCGACGCCCTTGCCGCCCCCGAAGCCGAGCAGCACCGGGTAGCCGTGGCCGAGCATCGCGGCGATCCCGGCGATCGAGGCCGTCAGCGGACCCGACCAGTGCAGCGCCGCGAGCGCCGGCAACGCGCCCTTCACGACATCCAGAAGCAGCGTCGCGACGCCGAAGCGCCAGCCGAAGTTGCGCCACACGTTCGTCGCGCCGGTGTTCTTCGAGCCGAGCGTGCGGATGTCGGCGTGACGGAAGATGCGCACCAGCCAGTAGCCGAAGGGGAGCGAGCCCGCCAGATACGCGGCGGCGATCAGGACGACTTCGGTCACGGTTGGGCCTCTCGCGCGAGGAAGTGGTGGCGGCCGTGCCAGAAGTAATCGGCGAACGACCACACGGTGAGCAGGAGCGCGATCGCGATGACGGCATCCGTCCAGTCGGCGTCTCGCGGGGCGAGCAGCAGCGAGACGACCATCACGTTTTGCGAGAAGGCCTTGAGCTTGCCGAGCTGCGATGCGCCGATGATGCGCGAGTCGCCCGCCGCCACCAGACGCAGGCCGGTCACCGCGAACTCGCGGGCGACGATCACCAGCACGACCCACGCGCTCACCCGCGCCTGCTCGACAAGGGCGATCAGTGCGCCCATCACCAGCAGCTTGTCGGCCAGCGGATCCAGGAAGACGCCGCCGATGCTCGTCCAGCCGCGGTGACGCCGCGCCAGGTAGCCGTCCAGCGAGTCCGTTCCCGCCGCGACGGCGTAGGCGACCGCTGCCCAGCGCTCGTGGTTCGCGAAGTCGGCCAGGATCAACCAGACGACGACCGGGACGACGAGCATCCGCGCGAGCGTGATGGCATTGGGAGGGGTCATTCGGCGGGCGCTCGGCGCCCGGTGACTCTAGTCGATCCGCATGCAGGACCCTGGGATGCGGCGTCGAACGGCCAAGGCGGTGGCCGCCTCCGAGATCATGCCGCTCGACCTCGTCGCCTGGGCCCTGTTCCAGCACGGGCGCAGCGCGGAGGAAGTCGCAGCGCGGACCGGGCTCGACCTCGAGCAGGCGGTCGAGGCGATCATCCGCGGCTTCCGGCTCGCCCTCGAGGAGCGCTGAGCCCGTGCACATCGCGGGCGCCCGCGTGCTCGTGACAGGAGGCGCCCGGCGCGTCGGGCGTGCGATCGCGCTCGGGCTCGGCGAGCGCGGCGCCCAGGTCGCATTCACCTATCACCGCTCTGCAGGCGAGGCCGAGTCGACCGCGGCCGCCCTGGCTGCCGCCGGTGCCGCGGGTCACGCGATCGCCGCCGATC
>JALYLC010000032.1 GCA_030774435.1 Actinomycetota bacterium | reverse complement strand
CGCCGCGGTCGTGGCGTGAGCGGCCCCCTTCCGCGCGTCGCGGTGCTCGGAGCCGCGCTCGACCTCGGGCAGGGCCGCCGCGGCGTCGACATGGGGCCGTCCGCGATCCGCTACGCGGGCCTCGTCGGTCGGCTGGCCGAGCTGGGCGTTGCCGTACGCGACCTCGGCACCGTCGCCGAGGATCCGATCGAGGCGCTGGCCGTCGGCGACGAGCGCGCCAAGTACCTGGACCAGATCCTGACCGTCTGCGGTGAGATCGCCGACCACGTGGCGGCGCGCTGCGAGGCCGGCGAGCTGCCGCTCGTGCTGGGCGGCGACCATTCGCTCGCCCTCGGCGTGTTCGGCGGTCTCGCTCGCGTGCACGGCCCTGTCGCGACGATCTGGTTCGACGCCCACGCGGACTGCAACACGCCGGACACGACGCCGTCGGGGAACGTGCACGGAATGGGCCTGAGTGGCGCTCTCGGCTGGGGTGGCGAGCGGTTCGCCGCCGGCCGCTGGCCATCGCCGTCGGTCGACGAGAGCCGCACCGTCCTGATCGGCATCCGCTCGCTCGATCCCGGCGAGCGGGATCGGCTACGCCGCTCGAACATCCGCATCTACACGATCTCCGAGATCGACCGGCTCGGCATGGAGGCGGTGATCCGCGGGGCGCTCGAGCACGTGCGTGGCTCGGCGCACGTCCACGTCTCGGTGGATATGGACGTGATGGATCCGTTCTGGGCTCCGGGCGTCGGCACCGCCGTCCGCGGCGGCATCTCCTACCGCGAGGCGCACCTCGCCATGGAGCTGGTGTCCGAGGCCGGAGCCGTCGGCTCGCTCGAGGTCGTCGAGGTCAACCCCATCCTCGACCGCGAGAACATGACGGGCGACCTCGCAGTCGAGCTGATCTGCTCGGCGCTCGGCCAGCGGATCATCTAGCGGTCGTACCCCTAGCCCTAGCTGCCGCCCCGCAGGCGCCGCAGCTCGCGCAGGCGCTCGGCGAGCTTGGCCTCCAGGCCGTGCTCGCTCGGCTGGTAGAGCTGCGCGCCGGCCAGCTCCGGGGGCAGGTGATCGTCGGCCACGAACCCTCCCGGCGCGTCGTGCGGGTAGCGGTAGCCGACCCCGCTCCCGAGCTGCTGCGCCCCGCGATAGCTCGCATCCCGCAACGCGGCCGGGGGCCTCGCGGTGGCGTGGGCGCGCACCGCGTCGAGGGCGGCGCCGAGCGACGTCGCCGCCGCGTTCGACTTGGGCGCGAGCGCGAGATAGGCGGTCGCCTGCGACAGCGCGTAGCGACACTCCGGCAGGCCGACCAGTTCCACCACACGCGCACAGGCCACGGCCAGCTCGAGCGCGCGCGGATCGGCGTTGCCGATGTCCTCGCTCGCGAGGATCGCGATACGGCGGGCGATGTAGACAGGATCCTCGCCGCCCTCCAGCATGACGGCGAGGTAGTAGAGGGCAGCGTCGGGATCGCTCGCCCGCACGCTCTTGATGAACGCCGAGATCGTGTCGTAGTGGCGGTCGCCGTCTCGGTCGTAGCGCACCGGACGGCGTCTCACAGCCTCCTCGACATCCTCCTCGGAAACCGTGCCCTCGCCGCGCGAGATCGCGTGCTCGTGCGCGAGCTCGAGCGTCGAGAGCGCGTGGCGCGCGTCACCGGCCGCCGTCGCGGCGATCGCGGCGAGCACCTCGGGCCCGGCGGACAGAGCGCCCAGTGCGGCCGTCCCCCGCTCGAGCACCGACTGCAGATCGTCGCGCGAATGTCCCTCGAACTCGTAGAGACGGCAGCGCGAGACGAGCGCGCCGATGATCGAATGGAATGGGTTTTCGGTGGTGGCGCCGATCAGCGTCACGAGCCCGGACTCGACCACCGGCAGGAGCGCGTCCTGCTGCGCCTTGTTGAAGCGGTGGATCTCGTCGATGAAGAGCACGGTGCGCCGGCCCTGAGCCCCCAGGCGCTCGCGCGCGCGGCCGATCACGGCCTGGACGTCGGCCTTGCCCGAGGAGACCGCCGAGAGCTCCTCGAAGGACGACTGCGTGCTGGCGGCGATGATGCGGGCCAGCGTCGTCTTGCCCGTGCCGGGCGGACCGAAGAAGATCGACGAGGACACGCGGTCCTCCTCGATCGCACGCCGCAGGGCAGCGCCCTCGCCCACGAGCTGGGGCTGGCCTGCGAACTCGTCGAGCGCCCGCGGGCGCATCCGGTCCGCGAGCGGCGCGTGCGCTGCGCGCCGCTCCTCGGCCGCGTCGTCGAACAGGCTCACGGAGGGACTCTAGGCTCTCCGACCTTCTACACGTGCTCGAGCAGGCCGAGCCCGGCCGCCTTGCGCGCGGCGTCCATGCGCGACCTGCAGCCCAGCGCGATCAGCGAGTGGCGGACGTGCATGTCGACCGTGCGCACGGACAGGTACAGCTCGGTCGCGATCTCGCGGTTGGTGCGGCCCTCGGTCAGCACGCCGAGGACCTCGCTCTCTCGCGGCGACAGCC
>JALYLC010000031.1 GCA_030774435.1 Actinomycetota bacterium | reverse complement strand
ACCCAGGCGACATCCGCGACCTTCGCGTTGTACTCGCGGTAGATCGCCGGAAGCGCGAGGATGACGACCGAGGCGTCGGCCAGCACGAGCCCGACGGCGAGCGCGACCGCCGCGACCCGCAGGTCAGGCCGTTGGTAGCTCGTACGCGTATGCCTCGGGGCGCCGGTGTGCGAGCGACGGTACCTGGGAGCGAACGCGCGCCAGCGCCTCGTGATCGCAGTCCACGACGATCACGCCCTGACCGTCGGGCGCCTGCGCGAGCACGGTTCCCCAGGGGTCGACGACCATCGAGCGGCCGTACGCGTTGAAGCCGGCGGGCAGCGCGCCGTACTGGTTGGCGGCAACCACGAAGCACTGGTTCTCGATCGCCCGCGCACGCAGCAGCACCTCCCAGTGATCGCGGCCGGTGCGCTCGAGGAAGGCAGCGGGCACCGTCAGGACGGTGGCGCCGGCCACGGCGTAGGCCCGGTAGAGCTCGGGAAAGCGCAGGTCGTAACAGATCGTGAGCCCGACGTCGAGGTCGCCCAGGGTCGCGATCACGCCACCCGTGCCCGGTGCGTCGGTATCGGACTCGCGCACGCGCTGCCCCGGCAGGTCGACGTCGAACTGGTGGATCTTGCGATAGACCGCGACCTGCCGACCATCTCGGTCGAAGGCGACGCTCGTGTTGCGCAGGCGCTCGTCGCCCGCCACGCGCTCGGCCACGGAGCCGGCGACGATGGCCATGCCCAACTCGCGCGCCCAGCCCTGCACGGCGGCGAGCCGCGGGCCGTCGACCGGCTGCGCGGCCGCGCGGATCTCCTCCGCCGAGCCGAACGCCTCCCAGCGCTCGGGCAGCAGAGCAATCTCGGCGCCGCTCGCAGCAGCCTGCCGGATGAACTGCTCGGCGGAGGAGAGGTTGTCGTCGGGCGAGCTGCCGGCTCGCAACTGGATGCAGGCGATGCGCGGGTTCACGAGCGCACTTTATGCTCAGTGCTGATGCGCCGCGCGATCCTCATCGCCGTGCTCGCCCTGACGGCCGGCGCAGGGCCCGCCTGGGCCGATCCGGTCGTGGCCCACTTCCAGAGCCCCTCGGGCAACATCAACTGCGTCGGGGGCACCGCGCCGGCCTACGTCGAGTGCCAGGCGCGGCAGGCGACGTGGCCGAAGGTGCCGGTGAAGCTGGCCAACTGCGACCTCGACTGGGCCGCGTACAACATCAGCCTCAGCAGCAGGCGCGTGGGCCTCGGGGCCTGCCGCGGCGACGTCGGGCCGCGCTGCTTCCACGACTGCACGACGCTGAGGTACGGGAAGTCCGTCGACATCGGCCCGATCCGCTGCCGCTCCGCCGCGATCGGCGTCACCTGCCGCTACGTGCGCGGCACGCACGTGGGCTTCCGCATCGCGCGCGAGGGCTACATCGTCTGGCGCTCGTGACGCGGGACGGCGTCCGCGAACGCGCGCTCACAATCGTGCGCGAGCTCGGGCCTGGGTTCGCCGCCCGCGCGGCGGGCTACGACCGCGAGACCGCCTTCCCGTTCGAGAACTACGCGGAGCTACGCGAGGCGGGGATGCTCGGGCTCTGCATCCCCGAGCGCTACGGCGGCATGGGCGCGAGCTTCCAGGACTACATGCACGTCTCGGCCGAGCTTGCGCGCTCCTGCCCGATGACCGCGCTGACATACAACATGCACAGCCAGACGACGCTCTGGACGGGCGTGCTCGCCGACGATCTCGACATGCCGCCCGAGGTCCGGGAACGCCACGAGCGCATCCGCAGCGGTCTCTACCGCTGGATCCTCGAGGACGGCGCGATCATGAGCCAGCCGCTCTCCGAGGGGATCGCGCGCGGCGCCACGGCCGGAGTCGCCACGACGGCCACGCCCGTGCCCGGCGGCTTCCAGGTGAGCGGGCGCAAGGTGTTCGCATCGCTCGCCGGCGCCGCCAACGCCTACAACTTCACCTGCCGCGTGCCCGGAGAGGAGGGGCTGCGCTTCCTCTCGGTGCGCTCCGACAACCCCGGCGTGCGCATCGTCGGCGACTGGGATCCGCTCGGCATGCGCGGCACCGACTCGCGCACGCTCGTGTTCGAGGACGCCTTCGTCGAGGCCGACGACGAGCTGCTTCCGACCGGGGGCTTCGACCAGCTCGCGGAGCGCTGGCCGCATGTCTACCTGACGCTGACGCCGACCTACATCGGCCTGACGCGCGCCGTCGTCGACTTCGTGCAGGGCTATCTGGGCAGCACGCCTCCGCCCGGCATTCCGGCGCGGCGCGACGTGCCCGCCAAGCAGTGGGCCTGGGCGGAGATCCAGATCGCGTACGAGCGCAGCCGCTCGCTCTGGGAGTGCGCTGTCGCCGAAGCCGGCCTCGATCCGACGCCCGAGCAGCTGCGCCGCGCGTGGGCGGCGGCGTACACGGCCATGGAGACCGCGCCCGAGGTGGCGGCTCTTGCGATCCGCGCCTGTGGCGGAGGGTCGCTGATGCGCAACCTGCCGCTCGAGCAGCACTACCGCGATGCGCGCTGCGGCTCGGTCATGCTGCCCTGGAGCGCCGAGGTCTGTCTCGAGCTGCTCGGTCGCTTCGGCCTCTACGAGCAGCCCGACGATCACCGGCATGTCTGATCTCCGGGACGTGGACGCGGCACCCGTCGCCTGGCGCGAGGCGGGCTCGGGGCCGCTCGTGCTGTTCCTCGGCGGGCTCGGCATGACGCGTACCGGATTCGACCCGCAGCTCACGGCGCTCGGCTCGCACAACCGCAGCGTCGCCTGGGACATGCCCGGCTACGGGGCCTCGCCGCTGGCGGCGGACGGTCTCTCGTTCCCGCTCTTGGCCGAGGCCGCCGTACTTCTGATCGAGACGCTCGGAGAGGCCGCCGCGCACGTGGCCGGGCTCTCGATGGGCGGCCAGGTCGCACTCCACATGGCCTTGCGCCACCCGGGGCGCGTGCGTTCGCTCGCGCTGCTCGACTCGAGCCCCGCCTTCGGGCTCGACGGCACCGACCCCGAGGCGTGGAAGCGGCTGCGCCTCGATCGCCTGGACGCGGGCGAGACGCCCGCGAGCATGGCCGAGCCGGTATTGCGCTCGATCATGGCGCCGCACGCCGAGAATGGAGCCGTCGCTGCCGCCGTCGCGTCGATGTCGCGCATCTCGGCGGCCGGGCTGCGCGCCGCCATCGAATGCGTCCCCACGCACGACGTGCGTGCGCGGCTGAGCGAGATCTCCATGCCGGCGCTCGTGCTCGTCGGCGAGCACGACGAGGAGACGCCGCTCGCGTACGCCGAGGCACTCGCCGCCGGCATCGCAGGCGCGAGGCTCCAAATCATCCCGGCCGCCGGCCACATCTCGAACCTGGAAGCGCCCGAGGCCGTCAACATCGCGATGCGCGAGCACCTCGACGCCGCGGAGGCCGGGCCGTGACGGAGTGGCGCTGGTTGGATGTGTTCGCGCGCCATCTGCGCGCCTGCGCGCTCAGCCACGGCGAGGTCGTCGCCGTGCTCTCGGAGTCGGCCAGCCGTCCCGAGCTGGTCGAGACGAGCCGCATCGCCGCGCAGATGCTGGGCGGCCGCGTCTACGACGTCGTCGTGCCGACGCCCTCGAGCACGGGCCTGGTGGCGCTGCGCTCGACTGGCGCCTCGGTTGCGCTCGCCGGCAACCGCGGCGCCATCGCGGCTCTCGCGAGCGCCGACCTCGTGATCGACTGCACGGTCGAGGGGCTGCTGCACGCTCCCGAGCTCGGCGCGATCCTCGCCGGCGGGGCGCGTGTGCTCATGGTCAGCAACGAGCACCCCGAGAACTTCGAGCGTTATCTCGAGGACCCGACGCTGGAGGCGCGCGTCGAGCGCGGCGTCGCCCTGCTCGAGGCAGCCGCCGAGATGCGCGTGACCTCGGCCGCGGGCACCGACCTCACTGCGCGACTCGAGGGCGCGTTCCGGGCCGGGTCGTCGGGCGTCGCCACCGATCCGGGCACGATCGCCCACTGGCCGGGCGGCCTGTGCCTGGCGTTCCCCGCCGCGCACTGCGTCGAGGGCGTCGTGGTGCTCGCGCCCGGAGACATCAACCTCACGTTCAAGACTTACGTCCGCCAGGCGGTGCGGTTGCGCATCGAGGACGACCACGTCGTCGCGATCGAGGGCGACGGGCTCGACGCCGACCTCTTCCGCTCGTACCTGGCCGCCTTCGGCGACCGCGAGAGCTATGCGGTCAGCCACGTCGGCTTCGGCATGAACAGGGCCGCGCGCTGGGACTACCTCGAGCTCTACGACAAGGCCCAGATCAACGGCACCGAGGCGCGCGCCTTCGCCGGGAACTTCCTCTTCTCGACCGGAGCGAACGAGAACGCGGGCCGCTACACGGCCGGGCATTTCGACCTGCCGATGCGCAACTGCACGATCACGCTGGACGGCCTGGTCGTGGTCGACGCGGGCACGCTCCAGGGCGACCTGGCGTAGCGTGCATAAATCGGGGTCAGACCCCAATTTATGCAGACCCTGTGACATGCATACCTTGGGGTCTGACCCCGAGGTATGCGCTTACATGACCTCGGGGCCGATGCGGTCGCGGAGGAGCGGGAGCACGTCTTCGGGCTGCGGGTAGCGGCCGATCATCTTCTTGAAGAAGATGCGCTCGCCATCCACGTCGACGTCGAAGACGCCGCCGGTGCCCGGCACCAGCTCGAGCGCGACCAGGATCGGAGACCAGCCCTCGAGGATCCGCGCCGCCAGACCGGCGGCGTTCGGAGTCGCTCCTCAGGGCACGCAGTACTCGACGCGCACCCGGTGAATCGGCCTCATCCCCACCCGGGGATTGTGCCATCACCGCGATTCGGACCGCGAGCCGAGAATGCGGGCAGGAGCTGGCGTGGGCCGATCGCGAACGCGACCGTGCCGAGGATGGCCGCGATGACCGCCATGCGCTGGATCGGGTTGGCCGGCGTGTAGCCCGCGAACGGCAGCGCCCAGAGCAGCGACGGCATCAACCAGGCCACACCGAACCTCGGGCGCAGCACGGCGAGCGGCGCGAGCAGGAACACGAGGTAGTGCAGCCAGACGATCGGCGAGAACACGAGCATCGCCAGCACCGCCAGCAGGAAGCCGTGCGCGTCCGCGCGCGGGCCCCCGCGTCGCACGGCCAGCCACAGCAGCGCCGTGACGCAGGCGCCGAGAACGTACGGCGTCGCCGCAGCGACCCGGTCGTCGAGGCCCATGGCGAGGGCGGTCGCGACTGTCGAGAAGCCCTGCTGCCGCTCGATGACGGACAGCAGCGAGAGCACGTGCGGGTAGCCGGTCAGGCCGTGGAAGCCGATCAGCGCCCACCCGACCAGCCACAGCGACAGCGCGCACGCGCAGGACGCGGCCGCGGCCAGCCAGCGGCGTGTGAACAGGAGCCATGCGAGCAGCGGGATGAAGATCAGTTTCAGCGCGATCAGCGCACCGAGAGCGGCACCTGCGCGCCAGGCCTGATCGCGCCAGCGCCAGGTCGCCGCGAGCGCGAGCATCAGCGCGCAGTTGACCGTGCCGTACGCGAGCGACGTCCCCATGGCGGGCGTCAGCAGCGCGGCGCCATAGACGCGCCAATCGCGCACGCCGACGATGCGCAGCGCCAGCGCAGCGCACGCGATCATGAGCCCGAGCCACAGCCACTCGGCGACCGCGCCTGGCAGGTAGGTGAACGGCACGCCGATCAGGAGCGCCGGGGCCGGATACGTGGCGAACACGCCGTTCGAGAACTCGTCGGGACGGTGGCCGGCGGCCACCGCGGCGCGCACGTGCTCGAGATAGGCCGTGTGGTACGGCGACACGCCGTGCAGGATGTCGCGCGCGGGAATGACGAAGTTGCCGTTGAAATCGAGTGCCCACGCGCCGGTGCCGTTGTGGAAGCCCATGATCAGGGGCGCGAAGACGATGAGGACGGGGAGCGCGCCGAGCAGAAGCCAGGTCGACACGCGGCCCAGGGTGCGTTTCAACCCGTCGACATGGATGGCTCGGCGGGGGATCGCAGCGCTCACTGCCGCGTGAATCGACTCGGAGAGGTGATGACCCCATCCCCCGCGCGGGGGAGCGCCTCCCTTCTCAGGCGGTGTCGTCGGCGAGCGAGCCGGACGCGCGCTGCGTCGCGGCGGCGACGGTCGCACGAGCCGCCGGGCGCGGCACGATCATCGACGCCAGAACACCCACGACGAGCGCCGCGGCGCAGAGCGCGAACGCGATCGTGAATCCCGTCTCGCGCGGGAGTCCGCTCGAGGTGAGGCTGGCGTCGACGATGCTCGCGGCGATCGTGGTGCCGAGCGCGCCGCCGACCGTGCGCGCGATCGTGTTCATCCCGGTCGCGACGCCGGTCATCTGCGAGGACACGGCCTCCACGATCAGGTTGGCCATCGAGGCGAACGCGAGGCCGATGCCGATGCCGAGGATCGCGGCTGCGAGGTAGACCTCCCAGCGCGCCGAGTGCGCCACGGCCAGCAGCGCGAACGCCGCCGCCGAGAAGCCGGCGCCGAGGATCAGCGGCACGCGCGATCCCACGCGTCCTGCCATCCGCCCGGCGATGGGGCTCGAGACCAGCATGAGCACGGTGGTCGGCAGCAGGAAGAGCCCGGCCCCCGTCACGCTCGCACCGAAGCCGAAGCCGGTGCTCTTCGGCAGCTCCACGAACTGCGGGATGAGGATGAACGAGTTGTACATCCCGAAGCCGATCAGCAACGTGGCGAGATTGACCGTCCAGACGCCGCGCACGACCATCATCTTCATGTCCACCAGGGGCTCGCTGGATCGCGACTCGGCCCACACCCACACGGCCAGCAGCACGAGCCCGACGGCGAACAGCCCGATCACCCTGGGCGAGAGCCAGCCCCAGGTGGGCGCCTCGCTGAAGCCGAGCAGAATGGCGACCAGCCAGCCAGACAGCAGCGAGGCTCCGAGCCAGTTCACGCGGCCCGGGCTGCGTACGGGAGACTCGGGGACGAACAGCCAGGTCGCCACGAGCGCCAGTGCCACGGCCACCAGCGGAATCCAGAACAGGTAGTGGTAGTCCAGATGCTGCACGATCGGACCCGCCGCAACGATGCCGAAGCCGCCGCCGACGGCGAAGGTGGCGGAGATGAGACCGATGCCCGTGGCAACACGCGCCTTCGGGAACTCGTCGCGCACGATGCCGATGCCGAGCGGGAACACGGCGCCGCCGATGCCCTGGATGCCGCGCCCGACGAGCATCGGACCGATCGACGTCGAGAGCGCCGAGATCACGGTTCCGACGGTGAGCGCCGCCAAGACGATCACGAGCACGCGCTCCTTGCCGAACATGTCGCCGAGCCGGCCGGCGATGGGCGTCGCCACCGAGGCCGTGAGCAGGTACGCGGTCAGGATCCAGCTGACCCCGGTGGGCGAGGTGTGCAGCGCGTGCTGCATCTCGGGCAGAGCGGGAGCGACCATGGACTGCAAGAGCGCGAACGCCAGTGCCGCGAGCGTCAGCACCGCGAACGTCAGTGCGTAGTGCGGGCGCTTTGCATGCGAGAGCGCGCTCACCCGGGACACCCTGAACGATCGAAATTCCACGCGGAAGCGCGGGTGTCCCAGCCTCTCCGCGTCACAATCTCCAGTATACGTAAAGTTCTTCGGCGAAGATCCGTACGCCTCCTGACTGCTAAACTGACGTAGACGTCATGTTTACGGGAGTCATGCAGTCATGAGCGTCGCCGTGGAGCAATTCCGCATCGGCGAGCTCGCCCGCCGGGCCGGATCGACGCCGCGCGCCGTGCGCTACTACGAGGAGCGCGGCCTGCTGCCCGAGCGAGGGCGCCCGCGCGGCGGGCACCGCATGTACGACGCGCGCGACGAGCAGCGACTCAAGCAGCTGCTGCACATCAAGGAGCTGCTCGGCCTCTCGCTGAGCGAGCTGCGCGCCTGGTCCGGGGCCGACAGCGCGCGAGCCGCGCTGCGCGAGCGCTGGGGCAATGGCGACTCGATCGACGGCGACACGCGCAGGGACATCGTGCAGCAGGCGCTGCCACACATCGAGACGCAGATCGCGCTCGTCGCGTCGCGCCGGGCGGCACTGGAGGAGCTCGAGGACGAGCTGACCGAGAAGCGCCGACGCGTGCGCGAGATCCTGCTCGAGCTCGGCGACGAGCCCGAATGAGCACGACCGTCGCACGGCCTCAGCGCCGGTCGGCCGACGCCCCCGCACCGCGGCCGGATCGCTACAAGTGGATCGCGCTCTCGAACACGACGATCGGCATGCTGATCACGACGATCAACTCGTCGATCGTCCTGATCGCGCTCCCGGACATCTTCCGGGGCATCCACCTCGACCCGCTGCTGCCGGGTAATACGAGCTACCTGCTGTGGATGATGATGGGCTTCATGGTCGCCACCGCGGTGCTGGTGGTGACGTTCGGGCGCATCGGCGACATGTACGGCCGTGTGCGCATGTTCAACCTCGGCCTGGCCGTGTTCACGGTCTGCTCGATCCTGCTCTCCGTGACCTGGATGAGCGGGTCGTCGGCGGCGCTGTGGCTGATCGCGATGCGCATCGGCCAGGGCATCGGCGGCGCGCTCGTGATGGGCAATTCCTCGGCCATCCTGACCGACGCCTTCCCCAGCCAGGAGCGCGGGCTCGCGCTGGGCGTCAACGCCGTCGCGGCCATCGCGGGCTCGTTCATGGGACTCGTGCTCGGCGGACTGCTCGCACCCGCGTCGTGGCGGCTCGTGTTCCTCGTTTCCGTGCCCTTCGGCGTCTTCGGCACCGTGTGGGCGTACTGGAAGCTGCAGGAACGCGGGGAGCGCCGGCCCGCGCGCATCGACTGGTGGGGCAACGCGACGTTCGCGATCGGCCTCATCCTCGTGCTCGTCTCGATCACCTACGGCATCCAGCCCTACGGCGGCCACTCGATGGGCTGGACGAACCCGCTCGTGCTCGCCGAGATGGGCTCGGGGCTGGCGCTGCTCGCGCTCTTCGTCGCCATCGAGCTGCGTGTCGAGGACCCGATGTTCGGCCTCGGGCTGTTCCGCATCCGGGCCTTCACCGCCGGCAGCATCGCCACCCTGCTCGCGTCGCTCGGCCGGGGCGGGCTGATGTTCATGCTGATCATCTGGCTGCAGGGCATCTGGCTGCCACTGCATGGCTACAGCTTCTCGGAGACGCCGCTCTGGGCGGGCATCTACATGCTGCCGCTGACCGTCGGCTTCCTGGTCGCGGGGCCGGCCTCGGGACGGCTCTCGGATCGCTTGGGCGCCCGGCCGTTCGCGACCGGAGGCATGCTCGCCGCGGCCCTCGCGTTCCTCCTGCTCGAGCTTCTGCCCGTGA
>JALYLC010000030.1 GCA_030774435.1 Actinomycetota bacterium | reverse complement strand
TGCTCGGCGGGGTCGAGCTCGACTCCGGGCGCGGGCTTGCCGGGCACTCCGACGGCGACGTGATCGCGCACGCTCTGATCGACGCGATTCTCGGCGCGGCGGGGCTCGGCGACATCGGCACGCTCTTCCCGTCGGGAGCACCGGACTGGCAGGGCGCCTCGTCGCTCGACTTGCTCAGCCGCGCCTACGCGCAGGTGCGCGACGCGGGCTGGGAGCTCGTGAACGCCGACTGCGTCCTCGTCGGCGAGGAGCCGCGGATCGTGCCCGTGCGCGAGGCGATGCGGGTGCGGCTCGCAGGCGCACTCGGCGTCGAGAAGGCCATGGTCAACGTGCGGGCGACCACCACAGACGGGCTCGGCTTCACCGGTCGCGGCGAGGGCCTGGCCGCGCTCGCGGTCGCCCTGCTCGAGCGATGAAGATCGTCCCGGTGGACGATGACCTTCGCGCGAGCGCGTCGTTCGGCACCCTCCGGCGCGCCTGGCCGGAGATCGTCTTCCACGATGCGATCTCCAACGAGTACTGGGGCCGGCTCTACTCCGAGCGGGCCGAGTTCCAGTTCGCGCTGGTCGCGAACGGCGAGGTGCTGGGCGAGGGCAACTCGGTTCCGGTCGAAGGCGTGCCCGCGAGCTGGCGTGAGGCCTTTCCCAACGCATTCGGCGGCGGCAACCCCGACCGCCTCTGCGCCCTGGCCGTCCTCGTGGATCCCGACCGGCAGGGCAAGGGCCTCTCACGTGTGCTGCTCGAGCACATGCGCGGGCTCGCGCACGAACGGGGCTGGGAGCTCGTCGCGCCGGTGCGCCCGAGCCTCAAGCACCTCTACCCCTTGACGCCGATCGAGCGCTACGTCGAGTGGCGCCGGCCGGACGGGCTCCTCTTCGACCCCTGGCTGCGCAGCCACGAGCGGCTCGGCGCCGACGTGCTCGGGATCGCGAGCGACTCGCTCGTTGCGGAAGGCACGGTTGCGGAGCTGGAGGAATGGGCCGGCCTCGAGCTTCCCGAGAGCGGCAGCTACGTCGTGCCCGGGGCGCTCGTGCCGATCGAGGTCGACCGGGAGCGTGACCATGCGAGCTACCGCGAGCCGAACGTCTGGATGCGCCACCCCGCTCCCTCGCGGTGAGCGGCTTCAAGAGCTAGGAAGCGAGACGAGGTCGTCCTCGACCAGTACGAGCTCGTCGCGCCGCAGCGCCTCGACCGCTTCGAGGTCGACCTCGGCGAGCGGGCGCGGGGCCTCGGCAATCAGCCGCAGGGCCTGCGCCCTCCGCTGCCTGAACGAGCCCTCGAACGGGCCCTGCTTGCGCAGCGGCTCGAACCGCCTGCCGCGGGAGGGACAGGCCCCGGCCAGCGGACACTCGCCGCAGCGGGGCACACGCGCGATGCAGATCGTCGCGCCCAGGTCCATCAGCGCCTGCGCGCAGGTGTGGTCGAACCCGGCTGCGGTGCGCTGCTGGACGCGGCGCACATTGACGTCCACCGGCAGCACCGGCCGGCCCAGCGCGAAGCAAGCGACGGCGTCGGCGGTGTAGCGCCCGACTCCTGGGAGCTCCGTTAGGTCCTCGGGCCAGCCATGAGCGGCCACGTGTCGCGCCGCGCGTTGCAGGTTGAGCGCTCGGCGGTTGTAGCCGAGGCCCTGCCACGCGCGGATCACCTCCGCCGTCGGAGCGGCCGCGAGCGGCTCGAGGGAGGGCCAGCGCTCGAGCCAGGCAACGTAACGCGGAACGACCCGCGAGGCCTGCGTCTGCTGCAGCATCACCTCGGAGACGAGAATCGCGTAGGGGTCACGCGTTCCGCGCCAGGGCAGGTCGCGGCCATTCCCAGCGAACCAGTCCAGCAAGGCAGCCTCCACGGTGCCGAGCCTAGCCGTCGACGAGGAAGCCGCTAATCGGGCCCAGCAACCGAGCCACACGGTGCGATCGCTCCGGCAGCTTGACCAGGATTTGCGTAAGTGGCTCGTCTCGCCGCCGACGGGCGAGCTGCTCCTCGGCGCGGGGCCGGAAGCGCGTGTCGATGATCTCCTCGGGCTCGCCCTCGAGCTCGCCAGGATCGCATTCGAGGTGCTCTCCCCAGAGCCGAAGACGTGT
>JALYLC010000029.1 GCA_030774435.1 Actinomycetota bacterium | reverse complement strand
GTTCGAGGGGTGGCGGTTGGGCGCCCGACTGGCAGACCTGCGGCGACCCTTGGCCCTATCGGCGAGCCGAGCGAGCCAAGGGGCTTCGCGGGATCCACTCCCGCTCGCTTCGAGCCCCCCGACCACGAACGCGACTTTTGAAACCAGTTCTCAGCGCCGGTCACTCTGCGACGCCGGCCTGGGCCACGATCCTGGTCGGCGTGATGCGCACGAGCAACTCCCCCGGCACGCCGTTCCGCTCGCCGTACCGCTCGGCCAGCCCAGCGCCCATGTAGCGGCCGCCGATGCGGGTCGCCCAGGTGCGCAGCAACTCGGCGTCGTCGATGATCGTCGTCGTGCCGTCGACCCGCACGTAGGCGAACGGAGGCTGATCGGAGTCCACGCAGAGCGATACCCGACCGTCACGGCGGAGCGACTTGCCCTTGATGCTCTCGCCCCAGGTCGTAAACAGCAGCGTGCCGTCGTCATCCACGCCGAACCAGATGGGGACGACCATCGGACTGCCGTCGTGCCGTGTCACCGCGAGCTTGCCGGTGCGCGTCCCAAACGTGAGAAAGGCCCGGACCTCCGCCTCGTCCATCCGTCGCATCAGACGAGATCCCGGTCGGGATTCGAGAACTCGAACAGCAGCGGCGTATAGCCGCCCATCATGTGCTCGACCTCGCCCACTCCGGCAGGCTAGCTGGCGCGCGCCTCGTCTCCCCGGCGCTCGTGCTCGAGCACCGCGACGAGGGCGTCGACGACGTGCGGATCGAACTGGCTGCCCGAGCTGCGCTGCAGCTCGGCGAGCGCGTCACCGTGGCCACGCGGACCCTCGTAGGGGCGGCTCTCGGTCATCGCCACGAACGCGTCCGCCGCTGCCACGATGCGCGCGGCGAGCGGGATCTCGTCGCCGGCCAGGCCGTCCGGATAGCCCGCGCCGTCGAACCGCTCGTGGTGGCTCCGCACCACCTGCGCCGCGCCGCTCAGGCCCGGCACGACGCTCACGAGCGCCTCGCCGGCGATCGCGTGATGACGCATGCGGGCGCGCGCCTTCTCGTCCAGCGGTCCGCTGTGGGCGAGGATGTCGGTCGGCACGGTGACCTTGCCGCAGTCGTGCAGCCAGCCACCGAGGCGCGCCAGCTCCACCTTCGCGGCCGGGAGCCCGAGCTCGACCGCGACCGCGGTGGACAGCGCCGCGACCTGTGCGCTGTGCATGGCGCTGACGCCGCCGCGGATCGAGGCGGCGGCTGCCAGCGCCTGCACGACTCCCTCGAGGCCTTCGGTCGCATCCACCGGCACGAGCATGGGAGCCCCCCGCGCGATCCGCGTCTGGTTGCGGCCACCGCGCTTGGCCATATAGAGCGCGGCGTCGGCGCTTGCGAGCAACTGCTCGGGCGTGTGACAGTCGAGCGAGGGCCGCACCGCGCCGATCGAGATCGTGACGTGCTCGGCGCCGTTCTCGCCGATGGGGACCTGCGTGGCTCCGACCGCAGTGCGCAGGCGCTCGACGAGTGCCTCGAGCTCGTCGTCGCCGCCGATCTCGTCGAGCAGGACGCAGAACTCCTCGCCACCCCAGCGCGACGTGACGTCGCACGGGCGGGTCGCCTCCTTGAGGCGGCGCGCGATCTCGCGCAGCACGAGGTCGCCGATCTGATGGCCGTGCGTGTCGTTGATGCGCTTGAAGTGATCGACATCGACGAGCGCGATCGCGGCGCCCGCGGCAGAGCCGGACAGCCGCGCGCGCAGCACCTCGGAGAAGTGCCGCCGGTTGAACAGCTCGGTGAGCGCGTCCACGCTCGAGAGCCACTCCAACCGCCGCACGGCCTCGGCGCGCTCGTCCTCGGCCTGCCGCTGGGCGGAGATGTCCCGCACGGCGCCGGTGAGCAGCACGCGGCCATCGAGCACGGTGATGGCGGCGCGGTCGCGCACCCAGCGGGCCACTCCGTCGACTCCGACGAGCCGGTAGTCCTGCTCCACGATCTCTCCGTCTCGGTGAATCAGGTCGGCGAAGCGCCAGGCGACATCGAATTCGGGGCGATCCTCCGGGTGCAGGAAGTCGTCGTAGCCGTCGACGAGCTCCTGCGCCTCTTCGGGGGCGCCGAGGAGCGCGGCCAGGCCGCGTCCGTGAGCGTGCATGACGAAGGACTCGTCGGGCTTGCGCTCGCCGCTGTAGAGGTACTCGCCGATGACCTCCGCGGAGTGCGCGAAGGCCTCCCGTGCGGCGAGCGTCTCGGCGACCAGCGCAGCGCGCTCGGCGACGTCCTTGATCATCACCACCCGCGAATCGGGCCCGGATGTGACGCCGACGGTGACGATCGCGGGGAAGCGCTCGCCGTTCTTGCGGCAGAGGACGACGTCATAGTCGCCCTGACCGAGCCGGATGACCTCGTCGTTGATGGCGCGAATGACTTTCACGGACTCGGGCGGCCAGTAGGGAAGCGGCGTGGACTGGCCCACGAGCTCGTCCTCCGAGAACCCGGTGATCTCGCACATCCTCGCGTTGACCTGCGCGATGCGGCCGTCCCTCACGATCACGAGCCCGTCCTGCAGCGCAGCGACGACCGCCTCGGAGACCAGCCGGCCGCGGCGCAGCGCCGAGGCGAGGCGGTAGACGACAACGCCCACGAATGCGAAGCCGGCCGCGGACACGAGCACCAGCCCGACGCCTTCGGCCGGATTGCCCTGCTCCCATCCGACCGAGCGCGCGAACAGCGGCACACCACTGACCGCGATCGTCACGAGCACGTTGGCCACCACCTGCCGCCCGCTCAGCGAGAGAGCGGCCCAGCAGACCGATGTGAAGAGCAACGGGAACAGGTCGCCGCCCTCAGAGCTCATCGCCAGCGTGACCACGGCGAGTGTGAGCGGCGCCGCCACGGCCAGAAAATCCCAGCTTCGGGTCCCCGGCGAGCCGTAGCGGAGATACGCGATCTGCAGCACGGCCAGGGCGATCGCAAGCACGAGCACGAGCGGACGGCCGGCGGCGTGGCCGACGACCAGGGCGAGGGCGATCGCGCATGGCATGAGGAAGCCGAACAGGACGAATGCGCTCCGCTGAGCCGACGGCGACTTGTCGGAGATCAACCCCGAAAGCCGGGCGCCTGCCCGCGAGAGCGTGAGCCGTGCAGCGGTCATCAGGCCTTGCATCGTCCGCTTCCCGCGGGTTCCTTAACCCCCGTTGACATCGGGGTCGGGCTGGCCGATCATCCCGCCCCGTGGCTACTGCTTCGCCGGGCGCCTCCGCGGGACCCGGCGCTCCCGTCCGGAGGACGGTGCTCGGCCTCGAACGGCAGGGTCTCGGCTGGACGCTCGCGATCGGGGCGATCGCGCTCCTGCTCGCCGTCGGGCTCCCGCTCGCCGACTCCGCGGTCTCGACCGAGCACGCGGCCGCCGCCGGGTCCGTCACGGACATCGGCCTCGGCGTGCGCATCACGCCCATCTCGACGTGGAGCGTCGTACCGCAGGCGAGCGACGCGGCCAACCGGGCCCAGTTCACGCGCGCCGGCGCGCTCGTGACGATCAGCAGCGTCTCGTACTCCGGCTCGGCGCAGGACGCCTACGATCGGCTGTCCGCCGTGATCGATGCGCAGGCTGGCGTGCAGATCGCCTCCGATGCCGAGACGGTCACGACCACGAGCGGTCTCGTGGGCATCGCCAGCGCATTCGCAGGTTCGAACGAGCAGGGCTACTTTGCCGTGTTCGCGGCCCGAGGCGTGCTCGCCGTGGTGATCGGCGAGAGCCCGCTCGCCGCATTCCACGTCGTCTCTGACGACATGGTCTCCATGATCGGCTCGGTGGAGATCGGAGCGGCAGGGCCATGAGCCTTCCCGTACCCACCCCGGCGCCGACGTGGAACGAGCGCGGCACGATCCTGCGGCCACGGTCGCCCGCCTTCTGGCTGTTCGCCTTCCTGCTCGCGATCGGTGCCCTGGGCGCGGGCGGCATCATCGCCGGCCGCATCTCGGCGGCCCCGCCGTCCTCACTGTTCGCGATCACGCTGCTGATCATCTGGGCCGTGCCGCTCGTGGTCGTCATCCATGCGCTCGACCTCTTCGAGCGCGAGCCGTTCGGCATGCTCGCGGCGGCCTTCGCCTGGGGCAGCCTCGCGGCGACGACGCTGGCGATCTCGGCGAACACGGCGCTCTTCGACCTGATCGCCAAGCTGGGCAGCCAATCGTTCGCGGACCGCTGGGGCGCGGCGATCGCCGGCCCGATCGACGAGGAGACGCTCAAGGTGCTCGGGCTCCTGCTGCTCGTGCTCATCGCCGCGGCGGAGATCGACACGCCGATCGACGGCCTCATCTACGGCGCATTCATCGGGCTCGGGTTCCAGATGGTCGAGGACTTCCAGTACCTCACGAACCCCGCCTTCGCGGGCAACGGCTTCAGCCAGACGCATGTCGTCTGGGAGCTCTTCCTCGTGCGAGGGCTGGTCGGCGGCATCTGGAGCCACGCGGCGTACACGGGACTCGTCGGCCTGGGGATCGGCTACCTCGCCAGCCGCCCGGACGTGCCGCGCGCGCGCCGCGTCACGCTCGCCGCGCTCGCCTTCGCGGGCGCCTGGGCGATGCACTTCGTCTGGAACTCCCCCTGGCTCGAGAACGTGGTCGCCGGCGGCTTCTGGCGCACGATCATCGCGCAGAGCGTCATCAAGGGACTGCCCGGATTCCTGCTGCTCGCCTGGCTGTACTTCCGCGCTCGGCGGCGCGAGTCGCGCTGGGTGGAGCACGTGCTGAGGCCGGAGCTGGCCACCGGAGCCGTCACGGCACCAGAGATCGAGGCGCTGCTGACGTTCCACGGGCGCCGCGGCGAGCGGCGGGCCGCCAAGCGCGTGGCCGGGCCGCGTGCCGCGAGGCGGACGAAGGAGCTTCAGCGCCAGCAGATCGGCCTCGCCGTCGACCTCACGCGGTCGGGCGGAGCCTCGACGCCCGAGATCGAGCGCCGACGGCAGGCGATCGCGTCCATCCGCGACGCGTTGAGGGCGCTTGCTCCTCAGCCACCGGGGGGCGGCAGGGGTTCGTGATCAGGCCGGCGCTTGGTGATCCGCCGCTCGATCGGTAGGGCATACCAGAGCAGGGAGAACGCGCCGAAGGACAGCCCGCCCGCGGTCCAGGCCGCTGCGGAGCCGAAGAGGAAATGCGCGACGAGGACGAGCGAGAGCACGATCGCGAGAGCGAGCGCGGTCATGCCGGCGATCGTCATGAGACTGGCCGAACTGATGAGGTATCGCTTCTGCTCGTGCCGGAACAGGATCCGGTGCTGCATCGAGGGCGCCATCAGCAGCGCCACCGCGACCGCCGACAGCAGCAAGGCTGCGAAGTAGATATCGCGCTCGAAGCCGTCCACCTTGCCGAAGCGCGACGAGAACGGCACCGCAAGCAGGAACGCGAACAGCACCTGCACGCCCGGGAGCACGATGCGCAACTCCTGCAGGAGCTGGTCGAGATTCCGGTTGAGACGGTCATCCTCGGATTCCGACATGACACGAGAACCGTAGCGAGCGCCGGCGCATCAGAACGTGCGCATGTGAATGCGCACGGCGCTGCCCTCCGGGAATGAGCGCAGCTGCACGAGGTCGCACACCTGGTTTGCGATCCACAGGCCGTAACTGCCGAGCTCCCTGAGCTTCGGCCGCCGCCGGCCCGCGAGCGGGTCGTCCAGCCGTCTTGCGTCCCGCACCTCGCACATGAGCGTGTCACCCTCGCGCCAGATGCGCAGGTCGCCGCGCCCGCCGCCATGCCGCACGCTGTTGGAGGCCACCTCGTTGACGGCCAGGACGAGGTCGTCGCACCTCGAGGGGGTGAGGCCCGCCGCCCGCGCGCGGCGGCCGACGAACTGGCGCACGTCGGCCAGGTCCCCGGCCTCGAAGACGCGATCGCCGACCGGGCCGCGCGGCTCGGGCAGGCGCTCGGCGAACGGCGCGGCTGCCGCGTGAGCGGAGAAGCTGGGACTCTGCCGTCGCGTGCCGCCCTGCACCAGAGCTGGGTGCGAGCGGTGCGCCCTGGCGATCACCTCGGCGTCGAGCGCAGCGGTGTCGTACGGGCACAGGAACGAGGCGGGACCGGCTTCGGCGAACGCCAGGTTGAGCAGCGCCTCGTGCCGCTGGCACTCCACGAGCTCGGCCTCGCGCCGACCGGCCCAGATCGGCTCCCCGACGCCCCAGACCCGCCGGCCGGAGGCCGCGCGCCCGTCCATGAACTCACGCCACGCCGGTATCAGGCGCGCCGGGTTGAGTCCGATCTCGCGCATGTCGGCGAAATGGACCTCGCCCGGGTCGCTTGCGAGCTCCGCTCTGAGCAACTCGATCTTGGCCTCGTCGACGACCACCACGATGTGATCGCCGGCAGCGAGCGCGGCCTGGATGAACGGGAGGACGCCGGCCACGAACTGATCGTCACCGTCGTAGAGAAGCGCCTCGTGGCGGAACGACTGCTGCGAGAATGCGGCGCTCACACTGCCGGTGATCGCTGCGAGCCCATGAGCCAAGCATGGCCCGCCGAATAGGCAACCGCAAGCACGACCACCCACGCTCAGCCTCGTGTTTGCGCCCTGGGGCTGGGGGAATACCCGAACTCAGGTTGCGGTGGCCGCTCCGTCGGCCTTCCGTGACACGAGCCGAAAGGGTGGGGCTCCGTGAGTCTGAGCGATGGCCGGCCCAGCCAGATGGACGAGCTCGCTCTCAGCCTCCCGGCGGACGCCGATCAGGTGCCGGTCGCCCGGCGGGCGGTCGCGGACTATTGCGAGCGCTGCGGCTTGCCCGGGCCGCTGATCGACGACGTCAAGCTCGTCACCACGGAGGCGTGCTCGAACGTCGTGCTGCACGCCTACGACGACGAATCGCCGTCGCGGCGGACCTTCGAGGTGCGAGCCCATCTCGAGCCCGGACTGCTGCTCGTCAGCGTGAGCGACCAGGGCCGCGGAATCGGTGCGCCGAGCACCAATCGTGGCCTCGGGATGGGCCTGCGCCTGGCCCTGCAACTGGCGGGCGGCGTCCACACGCGCGATGGCAGCGGCGGGCTGGGTACGCGACTGACGATGCGCTTCGCGCTCCCCGACTGAGTCAGCTCCAAGGAGCGCACCGCGCTCTCAAAAGCGGTACTCGGGGGTTTTCCGCCAGTCGAAGCGCTGACCGCCCTCCCAGGCGGAGCGCTGGGGAACCCGCGCGCGTTCTCGAGAGGCGTGCGAGGTGCATCAGGTTCCAGGTCATGAATGTCGCCGGGCGCGCGCTTGTTACAAGTGCGCGATTCGATACACCGTGCCGCGCGACCAATCGCCGACGAGCAGGGCTCCGTCGGACGCGACTGCGAGCGGCAGCGGGTTCTTGAAGCCGGTCAGGAGTGGCGTCGCCCGCGCGCTCGCGTAGCCGGCGCCGGAGCGGCGCAGCGGCACGTTGAGGACACTCCCCCGCGCCCACTCGGTCACGAGCGCGACGTGGCCGACGGCGCTGCCGAGCTGTCCCGAGACGATCGCCACGCCGCCTGCCGCCGCGTGCTTGTCGAGCACGGCGAGCGGAGCCGGCACGCCGCGGCAGGCGCCTCCGCCCTGGCCGTAGCAACCGGGGAAGCGCCAGTTCTGACCGTCGCGCACGAGCGCGAGCCAGTCGCCCGGCGTCTTCGCCCCGAGATCGTCACGCTGGTTCATGGATGTGAGCAGCGCACCGCTCGTCATGTCGTAGACGACGCCGAAGGGCGCCCGGATCCCAGATGCGTAGACCCGAACGCCGCTGCCGTCCGGACGGAAGGAGACGATCGTCCCCGACCAGCGCGAATGGCTCACGCAGTGGTCGCAGGCAGCCGTGATGCTCATTGCCAGCGTGCCGCCAGGCAAGGCGACGATCGCGTTGTTCCAGCCGTGGCCGGCCGGCTCCACGATCACCGCCGTGCGCTTTGCAAAGCGCATCCCGCGCAGGTCGCTGAAGACGTCCACCCTGCCGAGGGACGTCACGTACAGACGCCCGGCGTGCCACACGAGCCCGAGCGGGCCCTTGACGTCGCTGATCACCTCGACCGGTCTGCCGCCGCCGCGCGGGATCATGTACACGCCGTCGTGGCTGTGGTCGGAGGCCGCCGAGGTCGTCGCCCAGAGCCGCCCGCTCGCGTCGAACGCGAAGGCCGAGACGTTGCGCAGACCGGTCGCGAAGACCGTCGCCTTCAGGCCCGCCGGCCCCTGCAGGCCGTGCCCGATCGCGACGCGACCCGTCGCCGCCGTCGTCGCACTTCTGCCGCCACAGCCGGCGGCCACGAGCGCCAGCGCAGCGAGCATGGCGACGACCGGTGC
>JALYLC010000028.1 GCA_030774435.1 Actinomycetota bacterium | reverse complement strand
CGCGCAACTCCTCGAAGAAGACGCCGCGGCCATCGAGGGTGATCACACGCACGTCGAGGCCCTGCGCGGCCAGGCCGGGGATCAGGATCGCCCACTGCCGCTCGGCTCCGCCCGCCTCCAGATTCGGGCATACGAACACGACCCTAGGCGAGCGCTCGCCGATCATCGCGGCGGTCGCCTCGCGAGCACGCGGCCATACACCCGAAGCACGCGTTCAGCAATCGGCTGACGTCCGTAGGCCTGCATGGATTCGCGCAGCCGGGGGTTGCGGTCCACGTCGAGCGCCTCGCCGACGGCCTTTGCCAGTGCCTCCGGGTCGCGTGGCACGATCGCGCATCCCGGCAGGCCGTCGACGACGGCGGGAACGTCTCCGACTGCAACCGACACGACCGGGGTCTGGCATGCCAGCGCCTCCTTCACGACGACCGGTGCGCCCTCCCACAACGAGGTGACAACGGCCACGTCGGCCGCGTTCATCGCGAGCGCAACCGCCTCGCGTGGAAGGCCATCGAGGCTGGCCGCGAACACGTCCGGCGCGCTCGGACGCAGCCGGTCGATCATCGCGTCGAAGACGTCGACGCGCTTGTTCGTGGCCTTCGAGCGATCGTGGCGGGCCGCAGGAAACAGCACGCACGGGCCGGCTATGGGCCAGCCGAGAGTGCGCCGAGCCTCGGCACGGTCGACCGGCGTGAACGCGTCCAGGTCAACGGCACACGGGATGACCGGTGCATCGTGCACGCCGAGGTTTGCGGCGACCACCCAGGCGACCGCGATCGGCTGAGTCCGTCGCGCTACCAGCCACGACACCTTGCGCTCCCACGGCACCCATGCGTCGCTGCCGTGGAATGTCGTCACGACCGGCGTTGTGAATTGCAGAGAAGCGAGGGCGCCCGAAAGCCCGTAGTGGGCGTGGACGACGTCGTAGCGGTCACGTCGCAGCGCCCGGCGAAGCCGTGGTGTCGCCGCCAGATACCGGCGCCTGTGTGATCGCCCGTCAAACGCTAGCACCGTCACGTCAACGCCGAGGCGGCGCAGGTCGTCCACCTGGTCTCGTACGAAGCAGCCAAAGTCTGGCTCCGCCGGCGTCGGATACATGTTGGTCACCACCAGCACGCGAATGCCGCGATCGCTCCGCCCGGGCCCTGTGGGTTCGGCACTCGTCACTTCCTGCGCTCGGACGCGCACGTCAGAGCTCCGCCACGCTCGCTCTTCGCTCCTGAAAGCCTGCGTCACCGGGCCGCATGCTCGACCGCTCCGCGGCCTCGATCATGTGCACGACGTCGAGGCCGAGCAGCGCCGACGAGCGCGGGGGCGAGCCGGAGCGGACGGCGCGGCAGAAGTCGTCCATCTGGAGCGCGATGGGCTCGCTGCTGTCGATGTGAGGCGACACGATGTCGCCTGTGCGGTAGTTGAGGTACTCGCCGAACGACTCGGGGTTGCGCGGCATCACGCCAGAGTCGTACACCCGAACTGGCTCGTTGCTGCAGTCGTCGTACACCACCATCTTCTTCGACCCCACGACCGTCGTCCGGCGCAGCTTGCTCGGCGCGAGCCAGGCCAGCTCGACGTGAGCGATCGTGCCGGAGTCGAATTCGCAGTTGATGAACGCCACGTCTTCCTTGCCGCCCTCGATGCAGGCGCGGCCCAGCGTGTGGACGTGGCTCGGCCGTTCGTCCAGCCAGTACAGGAGGATCGAGAAATCGTGTGGGCCGAGGTCCCAGATCACGCTCACGTCCGACTGGTGCAGGCCGAGGTTGACTCGAGACATCGAGATGAAATAGATCTCTCCCAGCTCACCGGACTGAATCAGGTCGCGAATTCGGTTGACCGGCGGGCTGTAGAGGAACGTATGGCCCGGCACCAGCATCAGGCCGCGCGCGTCGGCGACACGGATCAGAGCGATGGCCTCGTCGGACGAGGAGGCCAGTGGCTTCTCGACGAACACGTGCTTGCCCGCCATGAGCGCGCGCATCGCCAGGTCGTGATGGGTGGACACAGGGGTGACCACGGCGACCGCGTTCAGGCTGTCATCGTCGAGCATCTCGCCGAAATCGCGCGTCTGACGGACTGCCGGGAACCGGCGCCCGAGAACTTCGAGCACGTCCGGTCGCAGATCGCACATCCAGGCGACCTCGGCTGCGGCCAGCTCGTGGAGATTGCGAACGAGGTTCGGCCCCCAGTACCCCAGCCCGAGCACTCCGACGCGCACCGGGACATCCTCGGATCCGTTGCGCCGCGCGCAGGCCGCGTCTTGCTCGATGAGTCCGACAACCTCGTTCACGGTGCAGTCAAACCGTCGCTTTGCGTTGCCGGAGCACTTCGACCGGTGTGCGGAGGATCAGGGAAAGATCGAGAGCGAGCGACCAGTCGCGGACGTACACGACATCCATCTCGAGCGCCTCGGGGAAGCTGGCGTGCGCACGGGCCGTCACCTGCCAGAGGCCGGTGATGCCAGGCGGCGCCAGGAAGCGCTCGTAGTGGTGCGCGGCGAAATACTCCGTCTCGTAGGCCATGCAGGGGCGCGGCCCCACGAGCGACATCGTGCCCTGCAGCACATTGATGAGCTGCGGCAGCTCGTCGAGGCTCGTCTTCCGAAGCCAGCGTCCGGTCGGGGTCACGACGTCGCGGCGGTCGAGCTTGTAGAGCTCGCCGACATCGTTGATGAGCTCTCCGTTCATCGCCCGCTCGACATAGGCGTGGTGCGGCGACTGATCCGCATCCACCGTCATCGTGCGGAACTTGAGCATCGTGAATTCCTGCATGCCCGCCCCAAGGCGGGTTTGGCGGTAGAACACCGGCCCCGCCGTCTCACGCGGGATCCGCCAAACCGCCCACAGGAACACTGGCGTCGTGAGTATCAATCCAACGCTCGCGCCGGCGACGTCGATCGCGCGCTTCACCCGCAAGGAGGCGGCCGAGCGCGGACGCGGGGAGATGCTGACGAGTGGGATCCCCTCGACGTCCGGCAGCCCGGCGTTGGGACCGATCATCTCGAACATCCGCGGGACCACGTCGACGCGCACATTGAGCCCCACGAGCTGGCGCACCCGCGCCAGCGTGTCCTGGTCGTTTTGCCTCGAGAACGCCACGATCACCTGGTCGACGGCGAACGTGCGAACGATCGAGGCCAGGTCGTCGACCACGCCGAGGAGCGGCACCCGGGCGATGTCCGGCCGCCACTGCTTGGGTGGCGTGTCCACGAACCCGACCAGTTTGATGCCGTACTCCGGGTGGCGCAGCAGCTTTCTTGCAACGAGCTGACCGACCTCGCCGGCCCCGACGATGACGGCGCTCTGGGCGTAGCCATCGCACCGCCGTGCGAGCGCTCGGGCGGCGACACGCCCGCCCGTCAGAAATGCGATTGCCGAGGCCGCAAAGACCACGAGCTGGTCGGGAGCAGGCTCGTCGATCCGGGTCACGCGTGCGACTATCCAGAACGCCACGGTCCCGATCACCACCAGGTGGCCCAGACTCATCCACTCATGCACCGTGCGATACATGGCGGGTCGCCCGTCCGCCCTGTAAAGGCCGTACAGGCGCGCTCCCACGAGCCAGGCCGGCAACGTCGCCCCGAAGAACACGAACCCCCTAAGTTGGAGCGCGGCCTCCCCGCCCATACTTGACGAGACGACGAGGGAGATGAGGAACGCCGACAAGAGCGCCAGCGTGTCGCTGGCGACCAGGAGACGGGTGAGAGTCACGGCGGGGACAGTCCAGGCGAGAGCCGACCTCCGAACCACCTCATGGGAAGTCGAGCCATCGCGAGCCTCCGGTTGGCGCGCAGGGACAGTCTCGTCAGCCATCCGACACCGGCTGCGGGCGCGCGCCATTGCGATAGGCATAGCGGCCGCCGCCGTTGCTCCCTGTCGCGATGAAGCCCAGCTTGAGCGCCACGCAGGCTTCGAGCACGCGGCGGGTCTCGGCGAGAGTCGCCCGGCTTACCTGGTGCACTCCCGCCACGAGGATCACGGCGTCCGCGCGCGTCGCGATGGTCATCGCGTCCGCGGCTGCCAGCAGGGGAGGCGTATCGATCAGGAGCACGTCGCACCGCGCAGCCAGCGCCGCCAAGGCGTCAGGCACGAAGCTCGAAGACAGGAACTCGGCCGGGTCGGGGGGCGGCGGGCCAACGGTCATGATCTCCAGCAGCCCGGTGTTCGTTGGGGGTGGGTCGGTGTGCACGTCGACGACGTTGAGCGCATCGACCAGCTTGACGTCGCCATCCGCAACGCTCGTGAGACCCGGTCGATCGCCCAGGGCGAAGAAGCGGTTGATGCGCGGGTGCCGCAGGTCGAGGTCGACAAGGATGACGTGACGGCCAGACCGGGCCAGGGTCACCGCAAGATTCGCGGCAGTCGTGGACTTGCCCTCGCCCTTGGCCGTGCTGGTGATGACGATTGAGTCCACGCGCTGCTGGAGTTGAGAGACGTCCATACTGGTCTTGAGCATCCTGAACGCCTCGGCACTCGAACCAGCCGGCTCCGCCAGGGTGGTCAGCTGCTGGGCTTGCGCCAGGCGGCCGGCGGGCTTGGGAACCTGTCCGAGTAGCGGCAGCCCGAGTCGCGCCCTCAACTCGTCGGCCGAGTGCACCCGGGTGTCGAGCGACTCGCGGAGGGACGCCAACCCGATGCCCAGTGCCAGCCCGACGATGATCCCCAGGAGGACATTGCGGCGGGTCTTCGGTTGCGCGAGCGACGCAATACCAGCCGGGCTGGCCAGCACCGAACTCGAGCCAGCTGCCTGCAGCGGCTGCGACGCCTCCAGATCGTGGTACGTGGCCGAGAGGCGACGGAACAGTGGCGATGATTTGGCGCGGCCCGATGCCACGATCCCGTCCAGCGTCCTCCGCACCTGGGCGATCGCATCGGACAGCACCGCGGTGTCGAGCCTGTGCCGGTACACCGTGAACTGCGTCGCATACGCAGTGGCCAGCTTCCGGGCGACGCTCGGGACGGGGTCCGTGACCGTGAACGTCAGCAGGTCGGCGGTCGGGCTCGCGCTCACGCTCGAGTTCGCCAGCAGCGCGGCGGCGGTGCGATGCGGCACGTTGGCCGCCTTCACCGACATCTGTGCCACGGCGCCCACGCGTGCGAGCGCGGCCTGCGTGGCCGCGAACCGGTCGGGTGGCGAGGCAACCGCCGTCGTGAGATTCAGAGCCGCCGCGGGCGGGTTCTGCTGATATACCAGAACGGTGGCTGACGCCTGGTACTGGGGATGCTGAGCGCGCGAAACTGCAAAGGCGATCAGTGGGACTACGATCAGTGCCAGGAGCACGATCCACTTCTGACGGCGGAGTGCGCCCAACCAGTCATGGATGACCGACTCGTCATTCCAGCGCTCGCTCACACCTCCGAACCCAACTCTGGCGCCCCCCCCGAATGCCCAGGTCACGCGGCCCAGTAATACCCTCTATGCTATAGAGCGCAGCGCTACGCCAGCGGGCAACTCGTCGAAAGGACTGGGCAGCTAACCGAAAGGCTAGTGCGGCCGGTGCCCGAGGGCCGGCCGCGAGGCCCTCGATGGAGACTGCTGGCGGACACGCTCACCGTGGCACTCAACTGTGCCGGGCGAACGCACGGCAAGGCTGGATCGTGGCTGGTGTCTGGGCGCGCTTCGGATCGGCACCACCAGCCGGAACGGACGCCCGGCGGCACACATGCTCGCTGCTCGTTCCGGTGCGGGAACGCACGCCGCTTCACGCT
Organism: Actinomycetota bacterium; assembly: GCA_030774435.1. Lineage (GTDB taxonomy): Bacteria > Actinomycetota > Thermoleophilia > Gaiellales > JALYLC01 > JALYLC01. The sequence goes on along the minus strand of JALYLC010000028.1, from coordinate 6,807 downwards.
CGTCGTGCCGCAGTCTCGAGTGTCACCCCGCACGATGTTTCGTACGCGTGGCCCAATGGTGGCCCACCACGACCTGCCGGCGCATGGTGAGTCGTGCGCGTCAAGCTCGACAAGCTGGGTCACAAGTACGAGCCTTGCATCGCCCATCCCCTAGCTTGTGTGTCTCTTCGGCGCGCTGCCGCGCGAGTCTGGCGTCGTGGAAGATGGGGCAAACGCCTCACCACCTCGCCTCGCGCAACTCATGGCCTTCGCGGTGGTCGCAGTGATCGCCGGTGTGCCTCACGGCACCTCCTGCCCGCTCACCGAGCCGCGCTTGGCGCGCACCAGCATGCCATTAGCACCGCTGATCGAGCCCTTGCTCGCCCAGCGCGTCGGCCAGCTGCGCCGCGGTCTGCTCGAACCTGTGAGCCAGGGGTCGTGTCTCTGTCACGACGGCTTGCAGACGTGCGCGTGGATCTCGTCAGCGAGGGTCTTGACGAGTTCGGTGGTTTTGGTGTTCTGGCGCAGCAGGGCCGCGTGAAGTTCGGCGATCTCTTCGCGGTGTTTGGCGTCTGCGATGGTGCTGAGCTTGTCGCGGTTGGCTTGGCGCGTGGCGGGCTGGATCAGCGGCGCGGCGTAGGCGGCCTGGGTCGAGAACGCGAGGTTCAGGAGGATGAACGGGTAGGCGTCCCACTTGAGAGAGACCGCGAGCACGTTGACGGCGATCCAAGCGGCGACCAGCACGGTCTGCCCGATGATGAACTAGCCAAGACCGACACCAGCCAGCCCACCACCCTCGCCGCCTAATACGTGCGCGAACTTCCGAGCCAGCCCACTAAGACATCAAAAAGCGGCACGTTTGCAGGCATTTAGCGCCGATCATCGCCGGTCGTCGCCATGGCCGCACCAGCTCGACAAGCTGGGGGTCAGTCTCTTGTGCGAGCCGCCGCCTGCAGCGCCGCCACCTCCCGCGAGGTGGTTCGGGAGCGGGAACAGGAGCGGGACGAGCTCGCGAACCCGCTCCCCGACCGGAGAAGGGCCGGTCTCCAAAACCGAAGGTCGCAGGTTCGAGCCCTGTCGCCCCTGCGCGCTGTAACGCGCGCTGCGACATTCGGCGTTCGTATGACGCTTCCTGACGCTCCATGATGCAGCGCGTGATGCTCAGCGGAGCTTAAGAGTCGCCGGTAATCGAAAGTATTTGGCTCAACCACGAGGGAAGGCGACGAGCGGATTTGAACCGCTGTACACGGCTTTGCAGGCCGTTGCCTAACCCCTCGGCCACGTCGCCCCGCCCAAGCAGTCTAAAGCCCCGCGCCCACCAGGCGCCCGCCCTGCGGCGGCCCAACGCGCCGCCCCGCGGCCACCCGGCCGCAGCCGCGCTACCCGACGCCGTTGAACAGCTTGACGAGCTGCAGCATCGCCGGCCCGAGGATCACGATGAACATCGCCGGGAAGATGAAGATCACCGTCGGGAACAGCATCTTGATCGGCGCCTTCATGGCCTTCTCCTCGGCCCACATCTGGCGCTTGTTGCGGCTGTCCTGCGCCTGGGCGCGGAGGATGCGGGCGAGCGACATGCCGAGCTGCTCGGCCTGGATGATCGAACGGGCGAATGCCGTCGTCTCGGGCATGTCGAGCCGCTCGGCGAAGTTCTTCAGGGCCTGGATGCGGCTCTCGCCGATGCGCATCTCGTGCAGCACGATCGAGAGCTCCTCGAGCAGCGGGCCCTTCGAGCGCTCGGTGATGCGGGCCAGGGCGCCGTCGAAGCCGAGGCCGGCCTCGACCGAGACGGTCAGGAGGTCGAGCACCTCGGGTAGCTGCACGAGCATGTTCGTGCGGCGCGTGCGCACCAGGCGGCCGAGCACGAAGTCAGGTGCCAGGAAGGCCAGCACCGCGCCCACCAGGCCGAAGATCAGGCCGTTGCCGACCGGCAGCAGGCCCGAGCTCGCGAGCGTCACGCCGAGGAGCGCGGAGCCGACGATGCCGGCGCCCTTGATCGCCAGGAACGCGGTCGGCGTGAGGCGGTGGCCGAGGCCGGCCGCGATCAGGCGGCGGCGGATCTCGTCGGGGTTCTGCGTCATCGGCAGCGCGGTTGCGAGGCTGGCGAGCTTGCGCGCCGCGGGGGCGAGCAAGCGGTTCGTGACGTCCTTCGTCAGCTCCGTTTCGCGAAGCGCCCCTCCGCCGTAGCGGCGGGCGCGGGCGAGCGAGCCGGCGACCTGCTTCTGGCGCACGGTGATCGCATCGAGGCCCATGTAGACCGCGACGGTGAAGAGGACGATTGCGAAAGCGAGAAGCATCAGGGCCTCAGTACTTGAAGTTGACGATCTTGCGGCAGACGAGCGCGCCCATTGCCATCGAGATCAGGCCGACCAGGACCATGATGTGGCCGGTGCTATTTGCCCACAGTGGCCGGATGTACGAGCGGTCGAGCAGGAAGATGATGCCCGCGAGGAAGAACGGCATGCCGACGAGCACGTAGGCGGAGGCGCGCCCCATCGAGGTCAGCGCGCGCACCTTGCGGGCGAACTGCACGCGACCGCGCACGGTGTCGGAGACCATGTCGAGGATCTCGCTGAGCGAGCCGCCGACCTGTCGCTGGATGTTGACTGCCAGCACGACGAACTCGAAGTTCTTCGAGGCCAGGCGGTCGGCCATCGACTGCAGGGCCTCGTCCGCGGGGCGGCCGAGACGGGTCTCGGTCTCGACGCGCTGGAACTCCTTCGCCATCGGGTCGGGCCCATCCATGGCGATCGTCGACATCGCCTGCTGGAAGGACTGCCCGGCGCGCAGCGAGGAGGCAACGGCGCTGAGCGCGTCGCCCAGCTGATCCTCGAAGCGCTTGCGGCGCGCGTTGGCCCTGCGGCGCACGAGGAACTGCGGGACGAGCCCGCCGACCACGCCGAGGATGAGGGCGTAGAGGATGCCCAGCCCGAAGACCAGCGCGATCAGCAGCAGAATGAGGAACGCGCCTGCCTGGATCGCGACGAACTCCGCCGCGCGCATCGGCATGTCGGCGCGCTCGAGCAGGACTGCCACCTTCTTGAAGTAGGACGAGCCGCCGAACGAGCGCTCACCGCGCAGGATCAGGAGGTTGCGTAGCGAGAGGCCGCGCTCGCGCTCCTCCAGGACCACGCGCTCGCCCGTCGTGTAGCGGTCGAGCCGTCGAGCGAGCACGGTCTCGCGCGGGACGCGCACCAGCAACAGCACCACCGCGAGCACGAGCAGGCCGATGACGAGCGCGAGCCCCAGTCCGGCCGAGCTCTTGTTGCTGAACTTGGCGATCGTGCCGCCGGCGGCGACGATCTGCGCCGCGGGGGCGGTCAGGTCGATCTGCCGCGTGGCCGAGGTGTAGCCCTTGAGGCTCACCTCGAGCGGCACGAGGCCGTCGGCGTGCGAGTTGTACTGGAGGCGGTAGGTGTTGCGGATCTCCGAGGCGATCTGCCGGTACACGGCCGCGATGCCCGCAGCGGTGCGGTCGGACGCGAACACGTGGCCGCCGGTCTGCTTCGTGAGCGACGTGAGCGCGGCGTGGTTGCCGCGGCCGATCGCGATCGCGTCGATCGTGACGTTGCCGGCCTTGGCGGCCTTGACCGCGGCGCCGAGCTTGACATTGGTCGTATCGTCGCCGTCGGTCAGCACCACGAGCACCTTGGTCAGCGTGGGTGCGTTGCCGATCTCGCTGGAGGCCTGGATCACGGAGTCGTAGAGGGCCGTGCCCTGCACGGTGTCCAGCGTGACCTGGTTCATGGACGACCCGAGCGCGTTGACGTCGGTGTCGAGCCCGTGGACGGGGTTGGCCTCGTGGCCGAACGAGTAGATCGACATCGTGTCGGCGGGGCGCTTGGCCTTGACGAAGGAGGCGGCTGCCTTCTTGGCTGCGACCAGCGGGGCGCCCTCCATCGAGCGGCTGACGTCGATCGCCACGCCGATGGCAGCGGGCGCGCCGCCACCCGTCTGCGTTGCGGTCACGGCCTTGCCGCCCTCGCGCACCTTGAGCGGCACCGAGGAGAGCTTGTTGCTGCCCGGGGCGATCACGACCGCTGTGATGAGCGGATAGCGCGTCGTGTCGACCTGCGCGATCCGCACCTTGGGCGATGCGGCGCCGGCGCTGCCGGCAACGACCGTGAGCACGGCCGCGAGGCCGGCGACGAAAGCGAGCGCACGCCTCACGACGAGGTCCTCCCGAAGGCCGTCGGGCGCGCCGGGGCTACGCCTGCGCGTTCTGGCTCGAGCTGGAAGAACTGCGGCGGCAGGTGGACGCCGTTCTCGCCGAGCTTGGAGAGGAACTGCGGCTTGATGCCGCTGGCCTTCAAAGCGCCGAGCAGGCGGTTGTTCGAGCCGGCCTGCACCTCTTCGCCGTCCTCGAGGGGCTTGGCGAGGAACAGGTCCTGCAGGGTCACGACGTCGGACTCCATGCGCAGCACCTCGGTCACGTGCGTGATGCGGCGCGTGCCGTCGACCAGGCGCGAGACCTGCACGAGCAAGTCGAAGGCCGAGGCGATCTGCTCGCGGATGGCCTTGAGCGGCAGCTCAACGCCGCCGGTCAGCACGAGGGTCTCGACGCGCGACAGGGCGTCGCGCGGCGTATTGGCGTGGATCGTCGTGAGCGAGCCGTCATGGCCCGTGTTCATGGCCTGGAGCATGTCGATCGTCTCGGCGCCACGACACTCTCCGACGATGATGCGGTCGGGCCGCATACGCAGGCAGTTGCGGACGAGGTCGCGGATGTTGACGAGGCCCTTGCCCTCGATGTTCGCCGGGCGGGACTCGAGCGTGATCACGTGCTCCTGGCGCAACTGGAGCTCGGCCGCGTCCTCGATCGTGATGATGCGCTCGCCCTCGGGGATGGCCGCCGAGAGCACGTTGAGCGTGGTCGTCTTGCCGGAGCCGGTACCGCCGGAGATGAGGATGTTCAGCTTGCCGCGCACGCAGGCCTCGAGCAGCTGGGCTGCGCGCGGCGTGAGCGTGCCGAAGCGGAGCAGGTCCTCCATCGTCAGCGGGTCGCGGCGGAACTTACGAATCGTGAGCGTGGGGCCCGTCACCGCCAGCGGCGGGATGATGGCGTTCACGCGCGAGCCGTCGGGCAGGCGGGCGTCGACCATCGGCGAGGCCTCGTCGATGCGCCGGCCGATGCGCGAGATGATCTTGTCGATGATGCGCAGCAGGTGCTGGTCGTCGACGAAGCCCGCGTCGGTGCGCAGCAGCTTGCCGCGGCGCTCCACCCAGATCGAGTGGGGGCCGTTGACCATGATCTCGCTGACCGTGTCATCGCGCAGGAACGGCTCCAGCGGGCCATAGCCGAGGATGTCGTCCGCGATCTCGCGCGTGACCTGTGCACGCTCCTGACGCGTCAGCGGCGTCTTGTCGAGCGCGATCGCCTCTTCGACTGCCTCCAGCACGCGCGGCTCGATGCTCGCGTCACGCCCCTCGTCACCGCCGGCGGCGAACAGCCGCGGGCCGAGCCGCGTGATCACGTCATGGTGGACGCGCGATTTGAGGTCGGCGAACGGGTCGGTGGGGGCGCGAACCGTCTCCGGCTCGGCGTGCTGCTCGCGCGTGACCGGAGCAACGGGATCCGGATTGCGCGACTGGATGCGGTCAGAGAGACTCACGTCACGCCGCCTTCTTGTCCTTCGACTTGGAGAATCGGGTCATGATGCTCTGGCGTCCCGGGGACGGCAGCTTGGGCGCGTTCTTCTGCGCCTTGCCCTCGGCGGCCGCGGCCTTCGCCGCGGCGGCAGACGGCTGAGGCAGAAGCCCTTCCGCGAGCTCCCGCATGACCTTGGCCGCGGGCGAGCGCGAGGCGGACACGGTGACCGGGACGCCGCGATTGACGGCCGTCGAGATCTCCTTGTCGAGCGGGATGATGGCCGAGATCTCCATGTCGAGCGTGCGCGAGATGTCGCTTTCGCGCAGGTCGGCGCGGCCGAGCGGCCGGTTGACCACGAGCGCGATGCGCTCGCGCGGGTACTGCAGGAGGTTCAGGGTCTGCAGCGCGAGCTTGCAGTTCTTGACCGTCGGGATGTCCATGGTCGCGATGAGCACGAGGCGGTCGCTGCGGTCGAGCGCGGCCAGCGTGGTCGCGTCGAAGTGGGGAGGCGTGTCGAGCACGACGATGTCGTAGGCCGACTTGGCCACGTCGATCAGCTGGCCGATGCGATCCTCGGTCACGAGCTCCGCGTCCTCGGGCCGCAGCGGCGCGGCCAGCAGGTCCATGCCCGAGCCGTGGTGCACGACGTAGCCGCCGAGCTTGTCCGGATCGAGCTCGCCCGTCGTGGTCACGAGGTCGACGATCGTCTGGGTCGGGTCGATGCCCATCATGATCCCGACGTCGCCGAACTGGAGGTCGAGGTCGATCAGGAGCGTCTTGCGCTTGAGCCCGTGGCAGTAGGCGCCGGCGAGACCGGTCGAGAGCGTCGACTTGCCGACGCCGCCCTTGGGCGAGAAGACCGTGATCACGCGGCCGTCGCCGCCCGCGCGCGTGAGCGTGGGGGACTGGATCTGTGCCCGCGGTGCGTTGTGGTTGAGCACGTGCGCGCGCCGCAAGGTGAACACGAGCGACTCGGTCAGCTGGGGCAGGATCGCCACGTCCTGCACGCCGTGGGCGAGCGCCTCCTGGAGGAACTCCGGCGTGCAGCCCGACGTCACGATCACGATCGGCGCGGGGCTGGCTGCCTGCAGTGTGTGGATGTCCTGGGTGGGCAGGCGGTCGCCGCGGCTCGAGCCGTGGAGCAGGACGTCGACCTGCTCCTCGCGCAGGCGGTCGCCCGCGCTCGGAGCGTCGACGGCCGTGCCGACCACCTTGATGGCCGAGTGCGACGAGAGCGC
>JALYLC010000027.1 GCA_030774435.1 Actinomycetota bacterium | reverse complement strand
GCGCTGCACGATCCGCGCGGCATGCGTGCGGGCGGCGGCGACGGAGACCTGCTGCCCGAGCACGGCGCGCACGGCGATCTCGCTGCCGTCGACGCAGCCGGGGACGCGCAGCCCCGGGCGCGCGGTCACGAGCGGCGCGAGCAGCGGATCGCTTCCGAGCAGGGAGGAGACGGCGATCGGATCGGCATCGAGGTCGAGCAGGTTGCGGCAGCGCGCCACGGCGACGCCGAGGTCGCGCACGTCGGCGAGTCGGAGGGAGCAGTGCACGCAGCCGTCGCCCGGTGCCAGCTCGGCGATCGCTGTTCCGTGCGGCAGCCGCAGCGTCCGCCGGTAGGTTCCGCTCGCCGTTACCTCCTCGACGCCCGCGATGGCCCGGGTCGCGAAGAACGCGAACAGCGCCTCGATCTCCATCGGCGCGCGATAGGGAAGCCGCAGCGCGATCGCTCCGGCGCCCGACGCGACCGGCTTGCCGCGCCGCAGCCGCAGCGCTCGGGGCGTCAGCGCGAACACCTCGCGCACCGTGTCGTTGAACTGCCGCACGCTCGCGAAGCCCGCCGCGAACGCGACCTCCACGAAGGCGAGCTCCGTCGTCTCGATCAGCGTGCGCGCCGTCTGAGCCCGCTGTGCGCGCGCAAGCGCGAGCGGCCCGGCGCCGAGCTCCGAGGAGACGAGGCGGTTGAGCTGCCGCACGCTGTAGGAGAGGCGAGTGGCGAGCCCCGCGACACCCTCGCGGTCGACGACGCCGTCGCCGATCAGCCGCATCGCGCGCGCGACGACGTCGGCGCGCGCATTCCACTCCGGCGAGCCCGGGGAGGCGTCCGGACGGCAGCGCTTGCAGGCCCGGAAGCCCGCGCGCTGCGCGGCCGCCGAGCTGCGGTAGAAGCGCATGTTGGAGCGCTTCGGCGAGAGTGCCGGGCAGCTCGGCCGGCAGTACACGCCGGTCGAGGTCACGCCCAGATAGATCCAGCCGTCGAAGCGGTTGTCGCGGCTCTCGACCGCCCGGTACCAGTGCTCGCTCGCTGCCTCCACCCCGGCAGCATGGCAGGCGAACTAGCGGAAATCGGACAGGGCGGTCAGGAACGTCTGAGCGCCCCGAACGAGCCCTGGGTGCGCTCCGGCACGCCCTCCTCGCCCGACGGGAACGCGCCCTCGGCGAGGAAGCGCCCATGGCAGCGCGCGAGCGCTCCGGGGTCGAGCGTGACTCCCAGTCCGGGCCCCTCGGGTACGGCCACGACGCCGCGCCGCGGGCAGAACGGGCCCTCGGCGATGACGTCGTCGCGGTACCAGTGGAAGAGCGCCTGGCTGGGCTCCCGGATCGGCTCGAGCGCCGCCGAGACCTGCAGGTAGGCGGCACTCGCGACGCCGGTGTCGCCGGAGTGGAACCAGAAACCGATGCCGAACTGCTCGCAGGCGCGCACGAACTCGACCGTGCGCCGGATGCCGCCGAGCTCGACGAGGTTGAGCACGTAGAAGTCGGGCACGCCGAGCGCGACGGCCCGGCGCAGGTCGGGCGCGTGCGCCGAGAACGCGATGTCCGTGAACGGGCGCAGCCGGGCGAGCTCCTCGTGCGAGCCGACGGGCTCCTCGATGCAGCGGATGTCGTACGGCGCGAGCCGCCGCAGCACGTCGCGCGCCGTCGGGACGGTCCAGGCGTGGTTCGCGTCCAGGCGCAGCGGGCGGTCGCCGATCGCGGCGCGCACCTCGCGCACCATCTCGAGCTCATCGTCGAGTCCAACGGTCGCGAGCTTGCCCTCGAACGCCGGCGAGTCGTACTCCTCGATCATGCGCGCGCAGTAGCGCGCGATCTCGAGCGGCGTCGACTCGCCTGGATGCGACGTGCCGGGGTGGCGCAGCGCGAAGTACTCCGTGAACGCGATCTCGCGCCGCACCGCTCCGCCCAGCAGCAGGTGCAGCGGCTTGCCCTCGGCCCGCCCGCGCAGGTCCCAGAGCGCCATCTCGATCGCGCCGAAGGCCCGGCGCAGCGTCGTCACGTTCTCCCACAGCGAGTGCTCGAAGGCCGGCACGCAGCGTCGCTCGCACTCGTTGAGATCGAGCGGGTCGAGTCCGGTCAGGCGCTCTCCCAGGCGGGCGATATCGGCACTACGATCGCCGTCGGCGCACTCGCCGATGCCCGTCACGCCCTCGTCCGTGTCGACCTCGACGACCGTCTTCGTGACGGACGCCGTCGACCCGAGCGAGAAGCGATAGGGCGCGTGGAACGGGATGTTGACGGGCGTCGCGCGTACGGCAGCGATGCGCATCTACGTGAGATCCGCGACCAGGGGCGCGTGGTCGGAGGGCTTCGAGCCCTTGCGGTAGTCGCGCGCGATGTCGCAGGCCACGAGGCGGGCGGCGAGGTCGGGCGTGAGCAGCACGTGGTCGATGCGCATGCCGAGGTTCTTGTGGAAGCGCCCGGCGCGGTAGTCCCACCACGTGTAACGCTCGCCCTCGGGCGAGACCTCGCGGTAGGCGTCGAGCAGCCCGGTGGCGGCGTCGCCCTCGACCTTCGTCTCCTGCAGGCAGAGGACGTCGGGTGCGAACTCTGCCAGGAACTCCAGCACTCGCGGCAGCCGGACCTTCAGCGAGTTGACGTTCCAGGTGACGATGCGCACCCCGGTAGCCTAGGAGCATGCGCATCGCCCGCGTCGCCGCCTACCGGCAGCTGCAGCCCTTCCGCGACGGCGCCTACATTTGCCGGGGGCAGTCCGAGCAGGGCACTGACTCCACGATCGTCGTCGCAGAGAGCGATGACGGCCTCGTCGGTCTGGGGGAGACGGCGCCGCTCGGCGCGTTCTACGCGCCGGCATTCGCGGCCGGCACGCGCGCAGGCGTCGCCGAGCTCGCCCCGCTGCTGCTGGGCGCCGACCCGCGCGAGCCACGCCGCCTGCGCGCATCGCTCGACCACGCGATGCTGGGCCAGCCGAACGTCAAGTCCGCGCTGGACATGGCGATCCACGACCTTGCGGCCCGCGCGGCCGGCGTGCCGCTGTGCACGTACCTCGGCGGCCGCTACGGCGAGACCGTCGACCTCTACCGCTCCGTCTCACAGGACACCCCGGACGCGATGGCCCGGAGCGCGGCGGCGTACGTCGCCGCCGGCTACCGTCGGATTCAGGTCAAGGTCGGAGGGGAGCCGTCGCAGGACGTCGAGCGCGTCACGGCGGTGCGCGCCGCCGTGCCACCCGGCGTCGTGCTGTTCTGCGATGCCAACGGCGCCTGGACGACGGGGCAGGCGCGCGCGTTCCTGCGCGCGACGCTCGACCTCGAGATCACGCTGGAGCAGCCGTGCATGTCGTATGCCGACTGCCGCACCGTGCGCCTGCACTGTCCGCACCCGCTCGTGCTGGACGAGTGCATCGACTCGCTGCCCGCGCTGCTCGCGGCCCACCGCGACGGCGTCGCCGACGGCGTGACGATCAAGATCGCGCGCGTCGGCGGGGTCGGCCCCGCGGCGCTGCTGCGCGACGTGGCGGTCGAGCTCGGCCTGCCCGTGACGGTGGAGGACACCGGCGGCAGCGACATCGATACCGCCGCGATGGCGCACCTCTCGCTCTCGACGCCCGAGGAGCTGCGCATCCACACCGTCGACTTCAACGCCTGGGTCACTGTGAGCAATGCGACCGGCATGCCACCCGCCGAGGCTGGGCAGCTGCGCACGCCCGACGGGCCGGGGCTGGGTGTCGAGGCGCAGCTCGAGGCACTCGGCGAGCCGTTCGGCAGCTGGGCTTGAGTGCTTAACTCAATCTAAGTAGACTTAGTCGGTGACGCGCTCGCGCCGGCCCTCCTCGCAGACCCTCGGGGTGCTCCGCGCTCTCATGGCCGATCCGCTGACATGGCGCTACGGCTACGAGCTCGGCGTCGAGGTCGGTCTCCGGTCGGGCTCCCTGTACCCGATCCTCGTGCGTCTCTCGGACCGCGACCTACTGGAATCGGCCTGGGAGGCGGCGCCACAGCAAGGTCGCCCACCGAGGCATCTGTACCGGTTGACCGCGGCGGGACGCGAATACGCAGTCGCACATGCGACCACCAGCCGTGAAAGGACCGGGGCGGGCTCGTCGGCGGACTGCTCGCCTTCATCGTCTGGGTGACGACCACGTATGTCCGCGACCGGGCGGCCCTACGACGCTCAGATGATGCGCGACTTCCATGCGAGCGGCTCGCGCGATCTCGCCGCCTACGCCGTCGGCGACAACCTCGGCGCGGCTCTCGGCCTGCTCCTGTTCATGCCGGTGGTGGCGCTCGCGCTGGGCTCCCTGACCGGGCGCGTCACGGCCGCGCGGGCCAGCAGGGCGGCCAGGGCGAGCGCCGGAGTGAGGCGCCGCGTCATTCCTCCGGGAGGGCCCGGTACCAACCGACCCCAGCGGTGGCCGCGAGGGCGATCCAGATGACCGCGCTGCTGAGGCACCAGGCGCAGTACGCGTGGATCCTGAACGCCTGCAGCCCGGCGAGATAGAGCGAGAAGAGCGCGCCGGTGAACGCGAATACCAGCGCCGCGGTGCGCGCACGGGGATCGCTCAGAAGCGTCGTGGCGAACATGATCGCCGCACCGATCAATCCGAGCACGGGCAGCGGGATGCCGGCGAGATGGCTGTAGCGGCTGTGCTGCACCGTCTCGCAGCCACCGCCGCCGATCGGGCAGGCGACCGACCGGCCACGCGCGCGCTCGATCTCCAGATAGGCCGCGACGGCAAGCTCGAGGAGTGCGAGCAGCGCGGCCAGGCGGCGCGTGCTCACCCCGAGCTGCCGCTCACCTGCTGGACGCCCGTCGCGATCGCGTTGTACGTCGCGTCGACCGTGATCGTGCCCTTGGGCCCGGCGACCCGGAGCGTGGGGGTGCCCTGGAAGCCGAGCTTCGTCGCCTCGCTGTCGACCTGTGCGATCGCCTTCGTGGCGGCGGCGCTGGTCCGATCCTTGTCGAAGCGCGTGATGTTCAGGCCGACGCCCTTCGCGAGCGCACGTGCCACGGCCGGCGTGAACCACTCGACGTTCTCGTCGCCCTGATTCAGATAGGCGAGTGCGGCGTAGCGCCAGAGGGCGTTCTGCTGGCGCGCCGCGTAGGCCGCCTTGGCCGCCTCGACGGAGTTCGGGCCGAGGATCGGCCAGGTCTTGTACTGCAGCCTGGCGGTGCCGGGACGCACGATTTCGGAGATGACCTGGGGTGCGACAGAATTGTCGAAGCTCTTGCAGATCGGGCAACGCAGGTCGCCGTACTCGGTGATCGTGATCTTCGCGTTCGTGTTGCCGATGGTGCCGGCGCGCTCCTTCAATCCGGCGAACTCGGCCTTGACGTCGGCCAGGCCCCTCAGGTTGCGCAGGTCGGGCCGCCCGCCCGAGCTGCCGCTCGTGACCTGCTGGATCACGACGAGGGCGACGACCAGCAAGACCGCCGCCCCGCCTGCGATCAGCATGCGGGTCATGCGCGCGCGGCGGCGCTCCTGCTCGCGCATCGCGCGTGTCCTGCGGGCCTTACCCATCGCCGCAATCTATCGGCGGTGCCCCGTTGCGCCGGTGGGTTAACCGACGCGTAACCAGGACGGAACGGTGCGTCAACGTTGCTTCACCGCCGTGCGAGTGGGCCCGACAATCAGA
>JALYLC010000026.1 GCA_030774435.1 Actinomycetota bacterium | reverse complement strand
GGCTGCCCGTCTCCAGGCAGTGGCTCGGCTGCGGGTCAGGGACCATGCGCGCATGTCGCGATTGCGCCTCCGCCTCAGCGCCAGCGCAGACGAGGTGCCGTTCGCCCGCGCCGCGATCACGCGTCTGCGCGAGCACCTCGAGATCGAAGACGAGCAAACCGAGCGCATCCGCCTCGCGGTTACCGAGGCCTGCAGCAACTGCGTGCTACATGCCTACGCTGACGGCCCGGATACCTGCACCTACGTGCTTGACGCGCGCGTCGACCGACACGCGCTGCGCGTGACCATCTGCGACTCGGGCGTAGGCATCCACAATGCGCGAGCGAACACCCGCCCAAGCCTCGGACGCGGCCTGCATCTGATCCAGAGTCTGGCCGAAAGCGCACAGGTCTCATCGCGTCCCAGCGGCGGCACGCGCGTCGTCATGCTGTTCACGATGAGCGCTTAGCCAGCGGCGAGCTATCGGCCGCCGCGATGGCGGTCGGCCCGCGGCGTCCTCGCTCACGGCCGCCGGTACCCCTGCGAGTCCTGGATCACGCAAGGGGCAAGGCGAGGCTCACGCGCTTCCAGACAGCCGGTCGGTGAGCGACGTCAGCTGGGCTTCTTGGACCGGCGGGTGTCGCTGGCCGCGTCTCGCACGTCCTTGATGGCGTCCTTGGTCTTGCCTTTCGCCTGTTGGAGCTTGCCCGCGGTCTCCCGCTGCTTGTCGCCCGTGACTTTGCCTTGGACTTCTTTGGCCTTGCCTGCGGCTTCGTCCTTCAGACCCATGACGTCCTCCTGATTGAGAATCGAGCGTGCACGGTTTATGCCCCGTGGGATCCTGCCGAAACCCGTGCGGGAGCTGTCCGCCGAAAGGCGCGAGCACGCGGCGCAGTGGTGGTCTGGCGTGCCTCGCTCGCGGCCCAACGATCACGCCGGCTCCGGTCTTCTACGATCACCGGCGGCATTCGCGACGGGCCCAATCGCGCGCGCATGGTGAGGTTTTGCCTCGCCACCTCTGACCGACGTGCCTCAATATCGTCACTATCATCACAAAGTAGTCGAGATCGCGTATAATTCATATGCGCGTCCCCACCTTGACCCAGCCACCGTCGGCGTGGAGTCCGCCTTTCAACTTCGGGCCTGCGGCTACCGCGCTCCCGGGGCAGCGGTCACATACGGGGTCACATGGCACCGCAAGAAGCCCAGCTGGCGGCACCTCGGGCAGTCGAGGTGGAGTTCCACCGTGTCGGCATCGCCGTCGTCAAGGTGCGCGGCGAGCACGATCTCAGCAGCAAGCAAGCTTTGACCGAAGCTCTCAGCGATGCCAGCGACCAACTCAACGTGCTCGTAGACCTCTCCGAGTGCACCTTCATGGACTCGAGCGTGATCGCTGCCTTCTACGTCGCTCGCAAGAGCCTCGGCGCGCGCGGTGGTCGGCTCGAGCTCGTCATCCCGCCGGAAGCCATCACCGTCCAGCGGGTCGCGACGATCACCCGCCTAGCCAAGCTTGTCCCCATCCACGAGACGCACGGTGCGGGTATCGCGAGCTTCCAACCCGGCGAGCACTCGATCCAAGTCAGGGATCTACGCCTCAGGTTCGGCGACCCAGAGGCGTACGCAGCACAGTGCTCCTGCGGCTGGCTCGGCGAGACGCGCGCCACGGAACGACCGGCCAGGCGGGACGGCACGCAACACGCCGACCGGGAGCGACTCGCTCCGACTCCGCAACGGCAGACCGAGATCCAATCGATTTCGTAGCTGTGGGCTGAGCAGCGTCAGGTGATCGGGGCCATCCGGCGGGCTGTACAGCGGGCTTGCGTGCCCGAGCCTCAGGCGCCGCACGCAGTGGCAAAGCTCACGCGCGAGTCAGCCGTCGGCAGGCTCGAGGTGCTCTTGTCTGATCCGGCACGCCGAAGGATGTTCGGAGCGGGAGCGGGAGCGGGACGATCACGCCATGCGTCTGCCTGACTCAAACCGTAGCGGTCTCCAAAACCGAAGGGCGTTCGCGCCGCCCGCGACGACGAGCCGTGTGCAAGACTCGAAGACGGTGGCGCATGCGGCTGTACGGCGAAGGACGCCGTGCGTGGCGAACGCGGATTGGCGAGCGCAACCACCGCTGCGTCCGCACGATGGGCGGCAGCTCCTACCCGTAGTGGTCGGTCAACTTGACCGTCTTCCTGGTATCTGAGAGCGTTTTTGCCGCACACCGCGCCGCACACCCATGTTCACGTGGCGGTGTGTGGGAACGCGTTTCTTCACGTTCCCGCTATCTCGACGCTCCGATCCCAAAACGTGATTTCCCAGCTGTAAGCGGGGATTTCTGCGATGGAGCTAAGCGGGCTCGAACCGCTGACCTCCTGGGTGCGATCCAGGCGCTCTCCCAACTGAGCTATAGCCCCGGGAACCCCGGACTTTACCACCCGATCAGTAGACGTCGACCGCGGTCCCGA
>JALYLC010000025.1 GCA_030774435.1 Actinomycetota bacterium | reverse complement strand
GTGCCGTAACGCTCGAAAGGCAAGAGGGGGGCCCGGCCCGGCCGGGCCCCCCTTGGGCCAGAGGCGAATCCACCAATGCCACTCGTTTTGCGAAAGCCCCTAGTTACGACGACCAGCGCCGTCTTCGCAGCGGTACTGATTGTCCTGGCGCTCGTCAACCGCTCTTCGACACCGTCGCCGAGCCCGGTCGACTCCAGTCCCCGCGTCGACGTTGCGGCCACCGGCACCTCCACGCAAGCGCGCATCGATGGCCTCGAGGCGGTGATCAAGGACGGCGGTGCGAACCCCCAGACCTATGCGGTTCTTGGGGGAGCGATGCTCCAGCGATTGCGTGAAACCGGTGACCCGAGCCTCTACTCCCGCGCCGAGCTTGCCTTCGCCGAGGCGCTGAAGCGCGATCCGCGCAATCTCGACGCCAAGGTCGGGATCGGAACGCTGGCGCTCGCCCGGCATGACTTCAGCGGTGCCCTGCGCTACGGGAAAGGGGCGCGGCACGCCCATCCACGCTCCTTTGCCCCCTTTGCCGTGCTCGTGGATGCCGAGATCGAGCTCGGCCATTACGGCGTCGCCGAGCGGACGCTCCAGCAGATGATCGATTTCAAGCCCGGGCTCTCCTCCTACGCTCGCGTCTCCTACTTCCGCGAGCTGAACGGCGACCTCGAAGGAGCCGTCGCGGCGATGCGCCTGGCAAAGTCGGCTGCGCCGGGCCCCGGCGAGAACAGCTCCTACATCCAGACGCTGCTCGGCAACCTCGAGTTCGGGCGCGGCAGGCTGGACGCTGCCGAAGCGTCCTACCGAGGAGCGCTGGCCGCCTTCCCCGGCTACCCGCGCGCAACGGCCGGCCTTGCAGGCGTGGATGCCGCCCGAGGGCACTTCGAGCCGGCGATCGAGCGCCTGCGCGGGGTGGTGGAACGGCTTCCGCTCCCCGAATTCGTGATCGCGCTCGGCGAGACCCAGCAGGCCGCCGGGAAGACGATGGCCGCGCAGGCCAGCTACGCGCTGGTCGGCGTCGAGGTGAAGCTGCTGCGCGCCAACGGCGTCAACACCGACGTCGACCTGGCGCTGTTCGAGGCCAACCACGGCAGCGCCGCGAAGGCGGTCCTGCTCGGGCGCCGGGCTTGGGCGGAGGCGCCGAGCGTGCGCTCGGCCGACGCATACTCATGGGCGCTGAGCCGGGCGGGCGATAACGCGGCGGCATTGCGGTTCTCGGCCGAGGCGATGAAGCTCGGCTCGCGCGATCCCTCGTTCCTCTACCACGCCGGGATCGTCGCCCAGCGCGCCGGGCGCGATGAGTCTGCGCGCCGCTATCTGTCTCAGTTGGTGGTGCAGAGTCCTCGCTTCAATCCGCTCTACGGCCCGCGCGCCCAGCGGGCCCTGGGGGCGCTGGGATGAGGCGCGGCCGGATCGCCGCGCTGTGCGTCGCCGCGGCGATCGCGGGCTCGGCGCTGACGCCATCCGGCGCCGCCGCGCATCCGCTCGGCAACTTCAGCGTCAATCACCTGAGCCAGGTGCGGATCTCCGACGGCCGCGCCGAGCTTCACTACATCCTCGACCAGGCTGAGATCCCGACCTTCCAGGAAGCGCAGCAATTCGACACCAACGGGGACGGCAAGGTCGCCGGCGCCGAGCGCGGGCCGCTGCTGCGGGCCAAGCTGGCCGAGATCGCGCCGGACCTGTCGCTAACCGCGGACGGGCGCCCGGTGCCGCTCGGGAAGCCTCACAACGCGACGATCTCCTTCCCGCCCGGCCAGAGCGGGCTGCTGCTGACCCGGGTCGAGGCCGACTTCGACGCTGCGCTGCCCGCTGGCGCGCAGCGGGTCGAGGTCCACGACCAAACGTACCTGGGCCGGGTCGGCTGGAAGGAGATCGAGGTGCTGCCGGGCACGGGCACCGACGTGCGCTCGAACGTCGGCGCGACCGACCCCACGAACGGACTGCGCAGCTATCCCCAGGACCTGCTCTCGAGCCCGCCCGACGTGCGAAGCGGCAGCTTCACCGTCAGCCCCGGCTCGGGCCAGGTGACGGCGCCGAAGGGGCCTGATGGGGGACAGACGACGACCAACGTGGCGCTCGACGGTTTCGCCAACACGCTGGCCAGCTCCAACGACCACGGGTGGCTGCTGTTGCTGTTGTTCGGCGCTGCGTTTGGCTGGGGCGCCCTGCATGCGCTCTCGCCCGGTCACGGCAAATCGATGGTCGCCGGCTATCTGGTCGGCAGTCGTGGGACGCCGCGGCACGCGGCGATCCTCGGGCTCACGGTCACAGTCACCCATACCTTCGCGGTCTTCGCGCTCGGGCTGGTGACCCTGTTCGCGTCCCAGTACATCCTTCCCGAGAAGCTCTACCCCTGGCTGGGGGTGGTCTCGGGGGTGATGG
>JALYLC010000024.1 GCA_030774435.1 Actinomycetota bacterium | reverse complement strand
CCTTCGACGCCAACTCGCAGCTACACCCCCACGTACACGCCGGCCTACTCGCCGCCGGCGCCGAGCGGCCCGACGGCCGCGCAACTCGCCGAGCGGCGAGCGGCGGCGAAGAAGGCGAAGGCTCAGGCCAAGGCCCGCAAGCTGGCGGTGCTGCGCCATCGCCACCAGATGCAGCTGCTCGCCGCCGCCCAGACGCACGCCGAGGCGGTGCTGCGCACGGAGCTCGCCGCGGCACGGCGCACGGATGCCGTCGACACGCTCGCCGTGTCGGTCACTGCCTCGATCGGCGCCGTTCCGGCGCGTGAGCTGCCGCGCGCCGCCGTGTCAGCCGGCTCCTCCGGCGGCGGTGGCCCCTCCATTCCGCTGGTCGCGATGATGCTCGCCGGGTGCGCGGGCCTGCTCGGCATCGCGGCGGCATTCGCCGCTCGCCGCAGCGTTGGCTTCGCCACCGCGGCGCTCTCCCTCGTCGTGCTCCTTGCCGCGGGCGTCTGACGTGCGCACACGCCTGGTCGCAGCTGTTGCCGTTTTCGCCGCAGCGTTCGTCGCACCGACCGTCGTACTGGCCGCTCCGGTGCTCGTCACGCCAACCTCGCCGGTCGTGACGAAAGACGCGACGCCACCTATCGACTTCACCTGGACCGACGATGGAGCGAACGCTCAGTTCCAGGTCGTCAGCGGTGACCCGAGCGGCGGCGCGTGCCCATCGCCGCCCGCGAACAAGCAGCTCGTCAGCGGCACCATCCTCTCGACGGATACGTTCGAGTACCCGTTCACTCCGTCCGCCAACGGCACTTCCTGCTACTACGTCGAGGGCTTTGACGGCGTGACGTTCACGGAGTCGGCGCCAGTCCGGATCACGTACGACACGCTGCCTCCCACGGGCGCCATCACGTCTCCCGCGATCGTGCACACGACCGTCGTTGCGCTCACTGCGAGCGCGTCGGACGCCGGCAGCGGTGTCGACACGGTGGCGTTCGAGCGGTCCTCCGACGGCGGCGCGAACTGGTTTCCGATCTCCACCGACAGCGACGGCGCACCGTACACGGCCGACTGGGACACATCCGACGGCGTCTACCTCGTGCACGCCGTCATCACCGACAACCTCGGAAATGCGTCGTTCACGACTCCCGACGTCTCGCTGCGCATCGACAGGATCTACCCGACAGTGGCCGTCACGGCGCCCGCGGCCTCCACGACAGTGCACGGCACGAACGTGACAGTGAGCGCAAGCGCAAGTGACGCCGGCGCCGGCATCGCCTCCGTCGCGTTCTTCGCCGACGGAGGCGGCGGGCCGATCTTGCTCGGCACCGTCAGCGGTGCAGGTCCGTACAGCGTCAGCTGGGATACGACGACCGTCGCGTCGCCGGATGGCTTGTACTCCATCTGGGCGGTCGCGACAGACGGCGCGACGCTACAGACGACATCGAGCTCGATCACCAATGTGCGCGTCGACAACACCTCGCCCAGCGGCTCGATCACCGCTCCAACCGCGGGCGCCCTACTTCACGGCACGACTGGTCTGACGGCAAGCGCCGCGGACGTTGGCGGCGTGGCCTCCGTGAAATTCGAGCAGTCGTCCGACGGCGGGGCGCACTGGTCGCCGATCTCCACGGACAGCACCGGTCCGTCGTGGACCGCCAACTGGAACACCACCGGACTGGACGGCGCGTTTAGCGTCCACGCCGTCATCACCGATGCCGTCGGCAACACGCCCTTCACAACGCCCAGCGTGGCCGTCACCCTCGACAATACGGCCCCGACCGTCGTCCTGGGCGGGCTCGCCAACAATGCGAAGGTGAGCGGATCCGTCCCGCTGTCGGCGACCGCGGCCGACACCGGCTCGGGCATGGCCTCGGTCCAGTTCGGCTGGCAGGCGTACCCGGCGGGCGGCGGTTACACCAACATCGGGTCGGCAGTGACGGCGGAGCCGTACACCAAGCCGTTCGACACGACGGCCGTCTCTGACGGTGTATACGAGATCCGCGCGTTGGCGACCGATGTGGCGACCAACACGCAGGGGAACTCGGTCATCGCTGTGCTCATCGACAACCAGCCTCCCAACGCGCCCGCGGCGCCGACGGGCCTCTCGCCCGTCTCGGCCTCGCCGACGATCAGCTTCAACGCAAGCACCGGCGACGTGCCGACCAACGGCGTCCAGTCAGGGCTCGACCACTACGACGTCTACCGCGACGGGGTCAAGGTCAACGCAGCACCGATCCCGGTCGGCATTGGTGGCCCGTACACCTGGAGCGACGTCGCTGGCCAGTCGCTCAGCCTGCCGTCCGGGAACCCGCCGCACGCGTACTCCTACCGTGTCAAGGCGGTCGACGCCGCGGGCAACTCGTCCGTCGCCTCTGCCTTCCACGTGATCGTGCTCGATTCCGTGGCGGGAACCGCCCCCACGTCGGTCACCGCCTTGGCGTCGCCGACGAGCCAGGTTCCGCAGGTGAGTTGGGGCCCGCCCGCAAATTTCCCCGTTGGCCTCGTTGGGGTTGACCACTACAACGTCTACCGCAACAGCGGCGGCAGCCCGGTCGGCGTCGTACAGGCGCCTGCGACGACCTTCACCGATGTCAAATCGAGCCTCGACGCGGCCGGCGGCGACGGCAGCTACACCTACCAGGTGGTCGCCGCGGCGAGCGACGGCACGACCGTCGGTGTCGCGTCCGCCGCGGTCACCGTCGTGTACGACACCACCGCGCCGGCCGCGCCCGCAGGCGTCGTCGCCTCGCCCGCGCTCGACGGCTCGATCAGCATCAGCTGGACCGCGGCCAGTGACGGCAGCGGCTCGGGGATCGCGCGCTACGTCGTGCGGCGCTCCCTGTCGTCGGTCCCGCCGGCGTCGGTCTCCGACGGCGACGCGACCTGCCAGGTCGCAGCGCTCTCGTGCAGCGACGCCACGGCGCTGAACGGCAAGCTCTACAGCTACGCGGTGTTCGCCGTTGACCGCGCCGGCAACGCCTCCCTGGCGGGCATCGCGCCGGGCGTGACGGCGCGCGATCAGCTCGCGCCCGCCAAGCCCTCGGGGCTGACGGCCACTCCGGGCGACGCGAGCGTCGCCCTGAAGTGGGCCGCCGCGGGTCCCGACGACGACGTCGCCGGCTACGTGCTCGTCGCCAAGCAGGGCACGCAGCCACCGGGCAACGAGAGCGACGGCACGCGCGTCTGCCCGGCCATCGTGGTCACCTCCACGACGTGCGTGGCGACCGGCCTCACCAACGGCGCTACGTACACCTTCGGCCTCTTCGCGCTGGATGAGGCGCTCAACCGCTCGCTGCCCGCGGTCGTGAGCACGGTGCCCAACGGCAAGGTCACGGACGTCAAGGCGCCCGCCGCCGTCTCGAACCTCAAGGCGAAGGTCTCCGGGCACAAGGTCACGCTGACCTGGAAGAACCCGGCCGACCACGACTTCGATCACGTCGAGATCACCGCCGGCACGCGCAAGCCCGCCGCGCTCAAGGCCTCCAAGCGCGTCTATTCGGGCAAGGGCACGAAGGCCACGACGACGCTCGGCGCTGGCCAGTCGCGCTGGTTCGTCGTGGTCGCCTACGACGCGGTCGGCAATGCGTCCGCGCCCGCGAGCGTGCACGTCACGATCCCGGCGCCGAGCAAGTTCGGGCCCGCGCCGCGTGCCAAGGTGCACGGCAGGGTGAGGCTGAGCTGGCCGGTCGCCAAGGGCGCGAAGTACTACAACGTGCAGGTCTATGTGGGGAAGAAGCGGATCCTCGTCAGCTGGCCGGCCCGGCGGGCGTTGCAGCTTCCCCGGGCCAAGCTCAAGCGGGGCACGACCTATACCTGGTACGTGTGGCCCGGCCTCGGCGCGAAGGCCAAGGCGCACTACGGCAAGCTGATCGGAAAGAACGCCTTCACCTTCACCGGGTGACTTGATCCACCCCAACAGCCCCCCGAACAGGTGGTCTTCGGGGGGTCTGCCGGGGCTGGGACTCCCGATACGTCCGGTTCCCACGGTACGGTGGCGACCGCTCGGCAGTTTCGCCGTGCAGGTAGCGGCAAGTATCGGAGGGATTTCCAGACATGGCGCGACGCTCGATCCTCGTAGCCATCGTTGCGGCTGCCACGGCGCTCGTTCCGGTGAGCGCTCAAGCTGCCACTCCAGCCCTCACGAGTAACCCATTCGTCAGTCCTGTGACGCTGGGGTGGACGCCGACGGGCACCTTGGCCGAGCAGCTCTTCCGCGCGGCGGGCGCCTGCCCGCAGACAGGCGGTACTCCGATTGCGTCCTCGGGCGGCCCGCTGACGCCGCCGAGTGCGGCGACCGACACGCCTGGAGATGGCGTCTTCTGTTACTACGTGCAGGATGATCCTCCGCTGGGTGCGGTCGATACCGGTCTGAGCGTCACCGTCGACACGACCGACCCGACGGCGACGGTCGCGGTGGCGCCACTCGGAGCCCCGAACTTCGTCCGCGGCATCGTCACCGTCACGGGCACGAGCGGGGACGCAGTCTCGGGCGTCGCGACGGCGGACTTGCACACGGGCGCCGTCGGGGCCTGCCCGGCCGGGCCGATCACCGGCGCCTGGGATACGACGGCGCTGGCCGACGGCGGCTACGACATCTGCAACGTCGTCACGGACGTCGCCGGGCACACGGCGACCGCAACGACCACGGTCGTCGTCGACAACACCGTGCCCACGGGCGCGGTGGTGACGCCCGCACCAGGGAGCGTGGTCGGTGGCATCGCAGTCCCACTGACGACAGACGCCGCGGACGCCACGGCGGGCATCCGCAACGTGCAGTGGCGCTGGACGGGGACGACCGGCGGCGCGCACAACATCGGCGCGGCCATCACGAACCCGGCCGGCGGCTTCGTGCGAAACTGGAATACGTCCACCGGCAACGGGCACCCGCCCGACGGCGCCGTGACCGTCTCGGCGGTCATCACGGACAACGCCGGCAACGCGGTCACGGTGGCGACGCCGGCCGTGGTCGACAACACCCCGCCCGACGTCAAGGCCGTCGTCACCGCTCCGCCCGCCGTCGCCGGCAGCCCGACGCTCAACTGGACGCCTGCGCACGATGCCGTCGGCATCTCGCGTTACGACGTGCTGCGCGGCGGCGCCGTGATCGGGACCGTTCCCAGTAGCCCGGGCGCGGCCACCTACTCCTTCAACGACAAGGACGCTCCCGACCAGGCGACCTCGATCTACGTCGTGCGCGCGTACGACGGCGCCAACCATTTCGCCGACTCCGACGCGGTGTCCGTGCTGGTCGACTCCAGGGCCGTGAGCGCTGCGCGCAACCTGACGGCCGCGACGCCGACGTCCGCTGCCCCCGTGCTGAGCTGGCAGGCCCCGGCCACGTTCGCCGTCAACCACTACGACGTCTACCGCGATGGGCTCCTGGTCGGCTCCACGGCCGGCGCGGCCCCCGCGTTCACGGACACGACCGCGAAGGAGGGCACGCACGACTACGCCGTCCTGGCCCGCGACGCCGCGGCCCATCCAGGTGTGCTCTCGAGCTCGTTCAAGGTCGTCTTCGACAAGACCGCTCCGACGAGCGGCGGGGCCCCGACCGCACAGGTGCTGGCGAGCGGCCAAGTCAACCTGGCCTGGCCGGCCGCGGGCGATTCGCTCTCGGGCGTGGCGGGCTACGTCGTGC